>NZ_JAJQKY010000038.1:0-15435 GCF_021213715.1 Pseudomonas sp. CP-1 | reverse complement strand
CTTGCCATGGTCAACGTGACCGATGGTGCCGACGTTGACGTGCGGTTTGTTACGTTCGAATTTTTCCTTAGCCACGACAGTAAACCTCTTACTTAAAGGGCTGAATCAACCTTGTTTTTTAACCAGCGCTTCGACGATGTTCGACGGAGCTTCGGCGTATTTGGAGAATTCCATGGAGTAGCTCGCGCGACCCTGGGACATGGAACGCACGTCGGTCGCATAACCGAACATCTCACCCAGCGGAACCTCGGCACGAATAACCTTACCGGAAACCGTGTCCTCCATCCCCTGAATCAGACCACGACGACGGTTCAGGTCGCCCATCACGTCACCCATGTAGTCCTCAGGAGTCACCACCTCTACCTTCATGATCGGCTCGAGCACCTTGCCGCCGCCCTTCTGGGCCAGCTGCTTGGTCGCCATGGAAGCAGCGATCTTGAACGCCATCTCGTTGGAGTCGACGTCATGGTAGGAACCATCGAAAACGGTAGCCTTCAGGCCGATGAGCGGATAGCCGGCAACGACGCCGTTCTTCATCTGCTCTTCGATACCCTTCTGGATCGCCGGGATGTATTCCTTCGGAACCACACCGCCCACGACTTCGTTCTCGAACACCAGGCCTTCGGTGATGTTGCCCTTCTCGTCCACGTCCGCGGCCGAGAAACGGATCCAGCAATGACCGAACTGACCGCGACCACCGGACTGGCGAACGAACTTGCCTTCGATCTCCACGTTGTCCTTGGTGATGGTCTCACGGTAGGCAACCTGCGGCTTGCCGATGTTGGCCTCGACACCGAACTCGCGCTTCATGCGGTCGACGATGATGTCCAGGTGCAACTCGCCCATGCCGGAGATGATGGTCTGACCGGACTCTTCGTCGGTCTTGACACGGAACGACGGGTCTTCCTGGGCCAGCTTGCCGAGGGCGATACCCATCTTCTCCTGGTCAGCCTTGGTCTTCGGCTCTACAGCGACCGAGATTACCGGCTCGGGGAAGTCCATGCGCTCGAGGATGATCGGCTTCTCGATCGAGCACAGGGTGTCACCGGTGGTGACGTCCTTCATGCCGATCAGGGCAGCGATGTCGCCTGCGCGCACTTCCTTGATCTCTTCACGCTGGTTGGCGTGCATCTGCACCATCCGACCGACGCGCTCTTTCTTGCCTTTCACCGAGTTCAGGACGGAGTCGCCGGAACTCAGGACGCCGGAGTAAACGCGGGCGAAGGTCAGGGTACCGACGAACGGGTCGGTAGCGATCTTGAACGCCAGGGACGAGAACGGTTCGTTGTCGTCGGCATGACGCTCGTCTTCGACGGTCTCGTCGTCCGGGCTGACGCCCTTGATCGCAGGGATCTCGGTCGGAGCCGGGAGGTAGTCGATGACGGCATCGAGAACCAGCGGAACGCCCTTGTTCTTGAACGAGGAACCGCAGACGGCCGGAACGATCTCGCACGCCAGGGTGCGCAGACGCAGGCCTTCCTTGATCTCGGCTTCGGAGAGCTCGCCCTCTTCGAGGTACTTGTTCATCAGCTCTTCGTTGGCTTCGGCCGCAGCCTCGACCATGCTGGAACGCCACTCTTCGGCCAGGTCCTTGAGCTCCGCAGGAATTTCTTCCTCGCGGTAGGTCATGCCCTTGTCGTCATCGTTCCAGTAGATGGCCTTCATCTTGATCAGGTCGACCTGACCGACGAAGTTCTCTTCAGCGCCGATGGCGAGCTGGACCGGAACCGGGGTATGACCCAGGCGCTTCTTGATCTGCTCGACGACGCGCAGGAAGTTCGCGCCCTGGCGGTCCATCTTGTTGACGTAGACGATGCGCGGTACGCCGTACTTGTTGGCCTGACGCCATACGGTTTCCGACTGCGGCTCTACGCCGGAGGTGCCACAGAACACCACGACAGCGCCGTCCAGTACACGCAGGGAACGCTCCACCTCGATGGTGAAGTCTACGTGGCCGGGAGTGTCGATGACGTTTACGCGATAGTTGTCGTACTGACCGCGCGAACCCTTCCAGAAGGTGGTAACGGCAGCGGAGGTAATGGTGATACCGCGCTCCTGCTCCTGCACCATCCAGTCGGTGGTCGCAGCGCCGTCATGCACTTCGCCCAGCTTGTGGTTGACGCCGGTATAGAACAGAACCCGCTCCGTGGTGGTGGTCTTGCCCGCGTCAACGTGGGCACAGATACCGATATTACGGTAGCGGTTGATGGGTGTAGTACGGGCCACAATAAGGTCCTCGGGGGTTGGGCAGCGCGATTAGAACCGGTAGTGCGAGAAGGCCTTGTTGGCCTCTGCCATACGGTGCACGTCTTCACGCTTCTTGACTGCTGCGCCCTTGCCTTCAGCGGCATCCAGCAGCTCGCCAGCCAGGCGCAGAGCCATGGACTTCTCGCCACGCTTGCGGGCGAAGTCCACCAGCCAACGCATGGCCAGGGCATTACGACGGGACGGACGGACTTCGACCGGAACCTGGTAAGTCGCACCACCTACGCGGCGGGACTTCACTTCGACCAGCGGAGCGATGGCATCGAGAGCTTTTTCGAAGGTTTCCAGGGGATCGGCCTTGCCGCGTTCCTTCACCTTGTCCAGCGCACCGTAAACGATACGCTCGGCAACGGCTTTCTTGCCGCTTTCCATCACGTGGTTCATGAACTTGGCCAGGATCTGGCTTCCGTATTTCGGATCAGCCAGCACTTCACGCTTGGCCGCTACACGACGTCTTGGCATTGATAAGCCCTCAAACGGTCTTCAGGTTAGCCCGGGACCATAACAGTCAAGTTACGCCCGACCTTACTCTTATCGACTCAGATAAATATAAAAACGCTATTACTTCGGACGCTTGGCGCCGTACTTCGAACGACCCTGCTTACGGTCTTTGACACCCGAGGTGTCCAGCGAACCGCGCACGGTGTGGTAACGCACACCCGGAAGGTCCTTTACACGACCGCCACGGATCAGCACTACGCTGTGCTCTTGCAGGTTGTGACCTTCACCACCGATGTACGAGGAAACCTCGAAACCGTTGGTCAGACGTACACGGCATACCTTACGCAGTGCCGAGTTCGGCTTTTTCGGCGTGGTGGTGTATACGCGGGTGCATACGCCACGACGTTGCGGGCAGTTTTGCAGCGCAGGCACGTCGCTCTTGTCGACCATGCGCTTGCGCGGCTTACGCACCAGCTGGTTGATAGTTGCCATCTATAGCTCCACTGATTGTCTTACGACACACAAACGAAATGACAGAGCGTGCGCCCTGCCAATTTTCGGGGTACAAAATAGTAAAGAGGTTCTTGTACACCGTCAAGACAAAGCCCCGGCTATCGGGATAGCCGGGGCTTGTCGTTGATGCTTAGTTACCGCTCGAGTTCAGCGCTTCGGTCAGTGCGGCTTCCGCCTCGCTGGCACTCACACGCTGCGGCTTGCCGAGGTCGCGCTGACGCTTGCGCTCGCTGTGGTAAGCCAGACCGGTACCGGCCGGGATCAGGCGACCCACGACCACGTTCTCTTTCAGACCACGCAGGAAGTCGCGCTTGCCGGTGACCGCCGCCTCGGTGAGGACGCGGGTGGTCTCCTGGAACGACGCCGCGGAAATGAACGACTCGGTCGACAGGGAGGCCTTGGTGATACCCAGCAGAACCCGCTCGTACTTGGCCGGGAACTTGTCCTCGGTACCGAGCTGTTCGTTCTCTTCCAGCACCTGGGTGAGTTCCACCTGGTCGCCTTTGATGAAGCTGGAGTCGCCGGACTCGCTGACTTCGACCTTGCGCAGCATCTGACGCAGGATGGTCTCGATGTGCTTGTCGTTGATCTTCACGCCCTGCAGACGGTAGACGTCCTGGATCTCGTTGACGATGTACTTCGCCAGCGAGCTCACGCCCAGCAGGCGCAGGATGTCGTGCGGGTTGCTCGGACCGTCGGAGATGACTTCGCCGCGGTTCACCTGTTCGCCTTCGAACACGTTCAGGTGACGCCACTTCGGAATCAGCTCCTCGTACGGATCGCTGCCATCGTTCGGCGTGATGACCAGGCGGCGCTTGCCCTTGGTCTCCTTGCCGAAGGAGATGGTGCCGCTGATTTCCGCCAGGATCGAAGGCTCTTTCGGACGACGAGCCTCGAACAGGTCGGCAACGCGCGGCAGACCACCGGTGATGTCACGGGTCTTCGAGGTTTCCTGCGGGATACGCGCGACAACGTCACCGATGCTCACCTTGGCGCCGTCGGTCAGGTTGACCAGGGCGTTGGCCGGCAGGAAGTACTGCGCCGGTACGTCGGTACCCGGCAGCAGCAGGTCCTTGCCCGCGGCATCGATCAGCTTCACGGCCGGACGGATGTCCTTGCCGGCAGCCGGACGGTCCTTCGGATCCATCACTTCGATGTTGGTCAGGCCGGTCAGTTCGTCGGTCTGACGCTTGACGGTGATGCCCTCTTCCATGCCCACGAAGGCCACGGTACCGTCCACCTCGGTGACGATCGGGTGGGTGTGCGGGTCCCACTTGGCGACGATGGCGCCCGGGTCGACCTTGTCACCTTCCTTGACCGAGATCACCGCACCGTACGGCAGCTTGTAGCGCTCGCGCTCGCGACCGAAGTCGTCGGCAACCGCCAGTTCGCCGGAACGGGAAACCGCGACCAGCGCGCCGTCGGCACGAACCACATGCTTCAGGTTGTGCAGGCGGATGGTACCGCCGTTCTTCACCTGGACGTTGTCGGCCGCGGAGGTCCGGCTGGCCGCACCGCCGATGTGGAAGGTACGCATGGTCAGCTGGGTGCCCGGCTCACCGATGGACTGGGCAGCGATGACACCGACCGCCTCGCCGATGTTGACGCGATGGCCACGGGCCAGGTCGCGGCCGTAGCACATGGCGCAGATGCCATGACGGGTTTCGCAGGTGATCGGGGAACGCACCACCACTTCGTCGACGCTCATCACTTCGAGGAAGTCGACCCACTTCTCGTCGATCAGGGTGCCGGCCGGCACGATGACCTCGTCGCTGCCCGGCTTGAACACGTCGCGCGCGATCACACGGCCGAGCACGCGCTCGCCGAGCGGTTCGACCACGTCGCCGCCTTCGATGTGCGGCGACATCAGCAGGCCGTGCTCGGTACCGCAATCGATCTCGGTCACTACCAGATCCTGGGCCACGTCGACCAGACGACGGGTCAGGTAACCGGAGTTCGCGGTCTTCAGCGCGGTATCCGCCAGACCCTTACGAGCACCGTGGGTGGAGATGAAGTACTGGAGTACGTTCAGGCCTTCACGGAAGTTCGCGGTGATCGGGGTCTCGATGATCGAGCCGTCCGGCTTGGCCATCAGGCCACGCATACCTGCCAGCTGACGGATCTGGGCCGCGGAGCCCCGCGCACCCGAGTCAGCCATCATGTACATGGAGTTGAAGGACTCCTGGTCGACTTCCTTGCCCTCGCGATCGACGACCTTCTCTTTCGAGAGGTTGGCCATCATCGCCTTGGACACTTCGTCGTTGGCCTTCGACCACAGGTCGATCACCTTGTTGTACTTCTCGCCCTGGGTTACCAGGCCGGAGGCGTACTGGCTCTCGATCTCCTTCACTTCGTCGGTGGCGGCGTTGATGATCCGCGCCTTCTCGTCCGGGATGACGAAGTCGTTGACGCCGATGGACACGCCGGAAATGGTCGAGTAGGCGAAACCGGTGTACATCAGTTGGTCGGCGAAGATGACGGTGTCCTTCAGACCCACCACGCGATAGCAGTGGTTGATCAGCTTGGAGATCGCCTTCTTCTTCATCGACTGGTTGACCACGTCGAACGGCAGGCCGGCCGGAACGACCTGGAACAGCAGCGCGCGGCCGACGGTGGTGTCGACGATACGGGTATTGGCGGTCAGTTGGCCGTCTTCACCCTTGATCTTTTCGTTGATGCGCACTTTCACGCGAGCGTGCAGGGACGCCTGGCCGCTGCGGTAGGCGCGGTCGACTTCCTGCAGGTCGGCGAAGGCCATGCCCTCGCCCTTCGCGTTGATCGCTTCACGGGTCATGTAGTACAGACCCATTACCACGTCCTGCGACGGAACGATGATCGGCTCGCCGTTGGCGGGCGACAGGATGTTGTTGGTGGACATCATCAGCGCGCGCGCTTCCAGCTGGGCCTCGAGGGTCAGCGGAACGTGGACGGCCATCTGGTCACCGTCGAAGTCGGCGTTGTACGCGGCGCAGACCAGCGGGTGCAGCTGGATCGCCTTGCCTTCGATGAGGACCGGCTCGAACGCCTGGATGCCCAGACGGTGCAGGGTCGGCGCACGGTTCAGGAGAACCGGATGCTCGCGGATAACTTCGGCGAGAACGTCCCAGACCTCGGGCAGCTCGCGCTCGACCATTTTCTTGGCGGCCTTGATGGTGGTGGCCATGCCACGACCTTCCAGCTTGCCGAAGATGAACGGCTTGAACAGCTCCAGGGCCATCTTCTTCGGCAGACCGCACTGGTGCAGGCGCAGGGTCGGGCCCACGGTGATCACGGAACGACCGGAGTAGTCCACGCGCTTGCCGAGCAGGTTCTGACGGAAGCGACCTTGCTTGCCCTTGATCATGTCGGCCAGCGACTTCAGCGGACGCTTGTTCGAGCCAGTGATGGCGCGACCGCGACGGCCGTTGTCGAGCAGGGCGTCGACGGCTTCCTGCAGCATGCGCTTTTCGTTGCGCACGATGATGTCCGGAGCGGCCAGGTCGAGCAGGCGCTTCAGACGGTTGTTACGGTTGATCACCCGACGATACAGGTCGTTCAGGTCGGAAGTCGCGAAGCGACCGCCATCCAGCGGAACCAGCGGACGCAGGTCCGGCGGCAGCACCGGCAGGACGGTCAGGACCATCCACTCAGGCTTGTTGCCGGAGCCCTGGAAGGCTTCCATCAGCTTCAGGCGCTTGGACAGCTTCTTGATCTTGGTTTCCGAGTTGGTCTGCGGAATCTCTTCGCGCAGGCGGCCGATCTCGTGCTCCAGATCGATGGCGTTGAGCAGTTCGTGAACGGCTTCGGCGCCCATGCGAGCATCGAAATCGTCACCGAACTCTTCGAGGGCCTCGAAGTATTGCTCGTCGTTCAGCAGCTGGCCCTTTTCCAGGGTGGTCATGCCCGGATCGATCACCACGTAGCTCTCGAAATAGAGCACGCGCTCGATATCGCGCAGGGTCATGTCCAGCAGCAGGCCGATACGGGACGGCAGCGACTTCAGGAACCAGATGTGGGCAACCGGCGAAGCCAGCTCGATGTGGCCCATGCGCTCGCGGCGCACCTTGGCCAGGGCGACTTCCACGCCGCACTTCTCGCAGATCACACCGCGGTGCTTGAGGCGCTTGTACTTGCCGCACAGGCACTCGTAGTCCTTCACCGGGCCGAAGATCTTGGCGCAGAACAGGCCGTCGCGCTCCGGCTTGAAGGTACGGTAGTTGATGGTTTCCGGCTTTTTAACTTCGCCGAAAGACCAGGAACGAATCATCTCGGGCGAAGCCAGGCCAATACGGATGGCATCGAACTCTTCGATTTGACCCTGGTTTTTCAACAGATTAAGCAAGTCTTTCAAGGCCTTTCCTCCTCACGGACCCGGTGCGACCGGCCTTGACCAGCCGCACCGTCTAGCGTCACGTGTTATTCGGTTTCCAGTTCGATGTCGATGCCGAGCGAACGGATCTCTTTGATCAGAACGTTGAAGGACTCGGGCATGCCGGCCTCCATGCGGTGATCGCCGTCCACGATGTTCTTGTACATCTTGGTCCGGCCGTTCACGTCGTCCGACTTGACCGTCAGCATTTCCTGCAGGGTGTACGCCGCGCCATAGGCTTCCAGCGCCCACACCTCCATCTCACCGAAGCGCTGACCACCGAACTGTGCCTTACCACCCAGCGGCTGCTGGGTAACCAGGCTGTACGAGCCGGTGGAACGGGCGTGCATCTTGTCGTCCACCAGGTGGTTCAGCTTGAGCATGTACATGTAGCCGACGGTGGTCGGACGCTCGAACTGGTTGCCGGTACGGCCGTCGAACAGACGCATCTGGCCGCTTTCCGGCAGGTCGGCCAGCTTCAGCATGGCCTTGATCTCGCGTTCCTTGGCGCCATCGAACACCGGGGTCGCCATCGGTACGCCACCGCGCAGGTTCTTGGCCAGCGCGAGGATCTCGTTGTCGCCCAGCTCGTCGAGGTTTTCCTCGCGACCGCCGATCTCGTTGTAGATCTCGTGCAGGAACTTACGCAGTTCGGCGACCTTGCGCTGCTCTTCGAGCATGCGGTTGATCTTCTCGCCCAGCCCCTTGGCCGCGAGGCCCAGGTGGGTTTCGAGGATCTGACCGACGTTCATACGCGACGGTACGCCCAGCGGGTTGAGGACGATGTCGACCGGGGTGCCATTGGCATCGTGCGGCATGTCTTCCACCGGCATGATCACCGAGACCACACCCTTGTTACCGTGACGGCCGGCCATCTTGTCGCCCGGCTGGATGCGACGCTTGATCGCCAGGTAGACCTTGACGATCTTCAGCACGCCCGGAGCCAGGTCGTCGCCCTGCTGCAGCTTGCGCTTCTTGTCCTCGAACTTGTCGTCCAGGAGCTGGCGACGATCGCTGATGTAGGCCTGGGCCTTCTCCAGCTGTTCGTTCAGGGCGTCGTCCGCCATGCGCAGCTTGAACCACTGGCCGCGCTCGAGACCGTCGAGGTAGTCGTCGGTGATCTCCGTACCCTTCTTCAGCGCCGGGCCACCTTCAGCCTTGGCACCGACCAGGGCGGCACGCAGACGCTCGAAGGTCGCGCCTTCGACGATGCGGAACTCTTCGTTCAGGTCCTTGCGGATCTGGTCGAGTTGCATCTTCTCGATGGACAGAGCGCGGGAGTCGCGCTCGACGCCGTCGCGGGTGAAGACCTGAACGTCGATGACGGTACCCTTGGTGCCGGTCGGCACACGCAGGGAGGTGTCCTTCACGTCGGACGCCTTCTCACCGAAGATCGCGCGCAGCAGCTTCTCTTCCGGAGTCAGCTGGGTCTCGCCTTTCGGAGTGACCTTGCCGACCAGGATGTCACCGGCCTGCACTTCGGCGCCGACGTAGACGATACCGGCTTCGTCCAGCTTGTTCAGCGCGGCCTCGCCCACGTTCGGGATGTCCGCGGTGATTTCCTCTGGGCCGAGCTTGGTGTCACGAGCGACGCAGGTCAGTTCCTGGATGTGGATCGTGGTGAAACGATCTTCCTGGACCACGCGCTCGGACAGGCAGATGGAGTCTTCGAAGTTGAAGCCGTTCCAGGGCATGAACGCTACGCGCATGTTCTGGCCCAGGGCCAGTTCGCCCATGTCGGTGGACGGACCGTCGGCCAGGATGTCGCCGCGCGCGACCACGTCACCCTTGCTCACCAGCGGACGCTGGTTGATGCAGGTGTTCTGGTTGGAACGGGTGTACTTGGTCAGGTTGTAGATGTCGACACCCGCTTCGCCGGTCTCGACTTCGTCATCCGCCACGCGAACCACGACACGGCTGGCATCGACCGAGTCGATCACACCGCCACGGCGAGCCACGACGCAGACGCCGGAGTCGCGCGCCACGTTGCGCTCCATGCCGGTACCCACCAGCGGCTTGTCGGCACGCAGGGTCGGCACGGCCTGACGCTGCATGTTCGAGCCCATGAGTGCGCGGTTGGCGTCATCGTGCTCGAGGAACGGAATCAGCGAGGCAGCGACGGAAACGACCTGCTTCGGCGACACGTCCATCAGGGTCACGTCTTCCGGCGCCTTCACGGTGAATTCGTTCAGGTGACGCACGGCCACCAGTTCGTCCACCAGTTGACCCTTCTCGTTGAGGGTCGCCGAAGCCTGGGCGATGACGTGGTCGGCTTCTTCGATCGCCGACAGGAACACGATCTCGTCGGTTACCAGGCTGTCCTTGACCACGCGGTACGGGCTCTCGAGGAAGCCGTACTTGTTGGTGCGGGCGTAGGTCGCCAGGGAGTTGATCAGACCGATGTTCGGACCTTCAGGGGTTTCGATCGGGCACACGCGGCCGTAGTGGGTCGGGTGTACGTCACGAACCTCGAAGCCCGCACGCTCACGGGTCAGACCGCCCGGGCCGAGCGCGGAGACGCGGCGCTTGTGGGTGATCTCGGAAAGCGGGTTGTTCTGGTCCATGAACTGCGACAGCTGGCTCGAACCGAAGAACTCCTTGATCGCGGCAGCCACCGGCTTGGCGTTGATCAGGTCCTGCGGCATCAGGCCTTCGCTTTCGGCCATGGACAGGCGTTCCTTGACCGCGCGCTCGACGCGCACCAGGCCCACGCGGAACTGGTTCTCGGCCATTTCGCCGACGCAACGGACGCGACGGTTGCCCAGGTGGTCGATGTCATCGACGATGCCCTTGCCGTTACGGATGTCGACGAGGGTCTTGAGCACATCGATGATGTCTTCCTTGCTCAGGACGCCCGGACCTTCGATCTCGGTACGACCGATACGGCGGTTGAACTTCATCCGGCCCACGGCCGACAGGTCGTAACGCTCGGCGCTGAAGAACAGGTTGCCGAACAGGGTCTCGGCAGCTTCCTTGGTCGGCGGCTCGCCCGGACGCATCATCCGGTAGATTTCGACCAGGGCTTCCAGCTGGTTGCTGGTGTTGTCGATCTTCAGGGTGTCGGAGATGAACGGACCGCAGTCGATGTCGTTGGTGTACAGAGTCTCGATGCGCACGACCTGGGCCTTGGCCACCTTGGCCAGGAGGTCGAGGGTCAGCTCGGTGTTGCACTCGGCGATGATCTCGCCGGTAGCCGGATGCACGATCGCCTTGGCGATGGTACGGCCGATCAGGTAGTCGAACGGCACTTCCAGCTGGCTCACGCCAGCCTTTTCCAGCTGGTTGATGTGGCGGGCAGTGATACGACGCCCCTGCTCCACGATCACCTTGCCGCTGCCATCCTTGATGTCGATGCTCGCGACTTCACCGCGCAGACGCTGCGGGACCAGTTCCAGGTTCAGGGTCTCGCCCTTGATGTGGAAGACGTTGGTCGCGTAGAAGGCGTTGAGGATCTCTTCGGTGCTGTAGCCGAGCGCGCGCAGCAGTACCGAGGCCGGCAGCTTGCGGCGACGGTCGATACGGACGAACACGCAGTCCTTCGGATCGAACTCGAAGTCCAGCCAGGAACCGCGGTAAGGAATGATCCGCGCGGAGTACAGCAGCTTGCCGGAGCTGTGGGTCTTGCCACGGTCGTGGTCGAAGAACACGCCCGGGGAACGGTGCAGCTGGGAGACGATGACACGCTCGGTACCGTTGATGATGAAGGTACCGTTCTCGGTCATCAGGGGGATTTCCCCCATGTAGACTTCTTGTTCCTTGATGTCCTTGATCGCCTTGTTCGACGACTCGCGGTCGAAGATGATCAGGCGAACTTTCACGCGCAGCGGTACGGCGAAGGTCACGCCGCGCAGCACGCACTCCTTGACATCGAATGCCGGCTCACCCAGACGGTAGCCGACGTATTCCAGGGCAGCATTGCCGGAATAGCTGATAATCGGGAAAACGGACTTGAAGGCCGCGTGCAGACCGATATCGCGGAACTGCTCCTTGGTTGCGCCAGCCTGCAGGAATTCGCGATAGGAATCCAGCTGGATGGCCAGCAAATACGGCACATCCATGACGTCCGGCAACTTGCTAAAGTCCTTGCGGATACGTTTTTTCTCAGTGTATGAGTAAGCCATCAGCGTTCCCCAGCTTGGTCACCTGCTTGTTTGGCGTCTCCGACGGGAGCAGCCGGAAAATCTTGCAGACCCCTTGGCCTGCATTGCCCACTCGGGGCACTTTCACGTCGTGGGTGGAACGCCCGAGGCGAGTCCACCCATAACGGAAAAAGGCCGGTGGCAAAAGCCACCAGCCATCAGCCTTTCGCTTGACGCTCGGGCTGTAGACGCAAGGTCGTCGCTTACTTGAGCTCGACTTTGGCGCCTGCTTCTTCCAGGGCTTTCTTGGCGGCTTCGGCCTCTTCTTTCGAAGCGCCTTCCTTCACCACGCCCGGAGCGCCGTCTACGACAGCCTTGGCTTCTTTCAGACCCAGACCGGTCAGTTCGCGAACGACCTTGATCACGTTCACTTTCTTGTCGCCAGCTTCGGCCAGGACGATGGTGAACTCGGTCTGCTCTTCGGCAGCGGCAGCAGCCGGGCCAGCAGCGGCAACGGTAGCGGCAGCAGCGGTAACGCCGAACTTCTCTTCCATCGCCTTGATCAGTTCGACCACTTGCATGACGGACATTTCGGATACGGCGTTGATGATGTCTTCGTTGGTCAGAGCCATGACTCTAATTCCTGTATTGGGGGACGGCCTGCGGCCATCGTATTAAACAAATAAGATTGAAAGCGCTTGCGAGCCGACTTAGGCGGCAGCAGCTTCTTTCTGGTCGCGAATGGCCGCCAGAGTACGAGCCAGCTTGCTGGTAGCGCCCTGAATCACGCTCATCAGCTGCGATACGGCTTCGTCGTAGGTCGGCAGGCTTGCCAGTACGTCGATCTGATTGGCTGCGAGGAACTGACCCTCGAAGGCAGCCGCCTTGATCTCGAACTTGTCCTGACCCTTGGCGAACTCACGGAAGATACGAGCGGCAGCGCCCGGATGTTCGTTGGAGAAAGCGATCAGGGTCGGGCCTTTGAACACGTCGTTGAGCACGTCGAACTGGGTGCCTTCAACGGCGCGCTTGAGCAGGGTGTTACGTACGACTTTCACGTACACACCAGCTTCGCGGGCCTCTTTACGGAGTCCGGTCATGGCGCCTACGGTCACGCCACGGGCATCGGCCACGACAGCGGACAGGGCAGCTTTGGCAGCCTCGTTGACTTCAGCGACGATGGCCTTCTTGTCTTCGAGTTTAATTGCCACGGGTTTACTCCTGGATGTTACCGTTTCGTCCAGCCGGGGCCGGACGTCGTTTTGGTGTCTGATTCGGTAACCGAATCGGGAGCACCATCTGCGTAGGCTTGTGGTTTAAGGCTTGCGCCACCTACGGTCTTGGATAGCCCCCGCCAGGCAGGGACCCCAATACCTGTGCAGCGGGCAGAACCCGCTGCACGATTTCACTTAGGCTTCCAGGGAAGCCAGGTCGATCTGCAGGCCCGGACCCATGGTGGTGCTCAGGGTCACGCGCTTGACGTACACGCCTTTCGACGAGGACGGCTTCAGGCGCTTCAGGTCAGCCAGCAGTGCTTCAACGTTCTGCTGCAGCTTGGCCGGTTCGAAATCGACCTTACCGACGGAGCTGTGGATGATGCCGTTCTTGTCGGTACGGAAACGTACCTGACCAGCCTTGGCATTCTTCACGGCGGTAGCGACGTCCGGAGTCACGGTGCCGACTTTCGGGTTCGGCATCAGACCACGCGGGCCGAGGATCTGGCCCAGCTGACCGACGACACGCATGGCATCCGGGGAAGCGATGACGACGTCGTAGTTCAGGTCGCCGCCTTTCATTTCGGCAGCCAGCTCGTCCATACCCACCTTGTCGGCGCCGGCAGCCAGAGCGGCTTCGGCAGCCGGACCCTGGGTGAAGACGGCAACGCGGACGCTCTTGCCGGTGCCGTTCGGCAGGACGGTGGCGCCACGAACGACCTGGTCGGATTTACGCGGATCGACGCCGAGGTTCACGGCAACGTCCACGGACTCCTTGAACTTGATGGTGGACAGCTCGGCCAGCAGCTTGGCGGCCTCTTCGAAGCTGTACTGCTTGCCGGCAACTACTTTCTCGGCAATCGCCTTCTGGCGCTTGGTCAGCTTAGCCATTACACACCCTCCACGTTCAGGCCCATGCTGCGCGCGGAGCCAGCGATGGTACGTACAGCAGCGTCCAGATCAGCAGCGGTCAGGTCAGCCTGCTTGGTCTTGGCGATCTCTTCCAGCTGGGCACGGGTAACGGTGCCGACTTTCTGGGAGTTCGGACGAGCGGAGCCGCTGGTGATGCCAGCTGCCTTTTTCAGCAGGACGGCAGCCGGGGTGCTCTTGGTTTCGAAGGTGAAGCTACGGTCGCTGTAAACGGTGATGATCACAGGAGTCGGCAGGCCCGGCTCTTGGCCTTGGGTCTTGGCGTTGAACGCCTTGCAGAATTCCATGATGTTCACGCCGTGCTGACCCAGGGCAGGGCCGACCGGCGGCGACGGGTTGGCCTGACCGGCCTTTACTTGCAGCTTGATATAAGCCTGGATTTTCTTAGCCATTTGCTACTCCAAATTCGGGTACAAGCGCCTGAAGGCTCCCCGGTTGCTTTCGCGTTTATCCCAGTGACGACAAAACCCCGCAGCCTTGGGCTGCGGGGTGAGGGATGCGTTTTCAGCTAGACCTTTTCGACCTGACTGAACTCCAGCTCCACCGGGGTAGAGCGGCCAAAGATGAGCACGGCCACTTGGATCCGGCTCTTCTCGTAGTTAACTTCTTCGACGACACCATTGAAGTCGGCGAAAGGACCATCGATGACACGAACGGTCTCGCCCGGCTCGAACAGGGTCTTCGGCTTGGGCTTGTCCCCGCTATCGGCCACGCGACGCAGGATTGCATCAGCCTCACGATCGGTGATCGGAGCCGGCTTGTCGGCAGTCCCGCCGATGAAGCCCATGACGCGCGGGGTATCCTTCACCAGGTGCCAGGTACCTTCGTTCATTTCCATCTGAACCAGCACATAGCCAGGGAAGAATTTGCGCTCGCTCTTGCGCTTCTGGCCGTTCCGCATCTCCACCACTTCTTCGGTGGGAACCAGAATCTCGCCGAACTCTTCTTCCATGCCAGCAAGCTTGACACGCTCGATCAGCGAGCGCATGACATGCTTCTCGTAGCCCGAGTATGCATGCACAACGTACCAACGCTTAGCCACGGCGCACCCTTAACCTACAATCATGGAAACCAACCAACCCAGCAGGGAATCGAGCCCCCACAGCAGCAGCGCCATTACCAGCACTACCGCGACCACGATCAGCGTGGTCTGAGTTGTTTCTTGACGACTCGGCCATACGACCTTGCGAATCTCGACGCGCGCTTCCTTAGCAAGACTAAAGAAGGCCTGCCCCTTGGCCGTTTGCAGAGCCAGGAAAGCAGCGATCACCGCCAGAACGAGAATACCGAGAACGCGATACAGGATTGGTTGAGCCGAAAAGTACTGATTGCCCACAACGGCAACCACAACCAGAACGGCAACCAAGAGCCATTTCAAGAGATCAAAACGTGATTCTTTGGCTTCTGCCTTGGCATTCATCTGTTAGGAATCTCGTGAAGAAAAGCCAGATTTACTTGGGAAATCTGGCAGGCCAGGAGGGAATCGAACCCCCAACCTGCGGTTTTGGAGACCGCCGCTCTGCCAATTGAGCTACTGGCCTGAAGCAAAATCAGGCCGACCATTATGCCGGCCTGAGAGGGGAAGATCAACCGATATTATTCGATGATCTTGGCAACCACGCCGGCGCCAACGGTACGGCCGCCT
>NZ_JAJQKY010000037.1:0-21278 GCF_021213715.1 Pseudomonas sp. CP-1 | reverse complement strand
GGTGATCAGGCCCTGCTTGGTGCCGGTGATGGACATATAGGCGGGTGTTGCCATGGATGCATTCCTTGTCAGTGGTAGCCGGGACGACATGTCCTGGTGCGGCAGCTACCCAACAAGCTTCGTGCCAATAAAATATTTACCTTTTAAATCAAACTCTTGAAGAATCTCCCGGCCCGCACGAACGCTTTCCCCCGGGTTTATCCCGAAAAAGTGAGCAAGTTGTTGCACAGTGCTATGCAAGAACTTGCTCACTTCATCGAAGACCCCGCCAGACCTTGGCCCCGGCGTTGTATCCACAGCTTTTCCCGAAGTTATCCAGCAAAAAGTTGCACACCTGCCGAGTGCCTCAGAGCCAGTTCTTGAACTTGAACCAGAGGTACGGAAGGATCGCCGATACCACCATCATCCCCAGCGCCATCGGATAGCCGATGGACCAGTCCAGCTCGGGCATGTCCTTGAAGTTCATGCCGTAGACGGTGCCCACCAGGGTCGGCGGCAGGAACAGTACGGCGGCGATGGAGAACACCTTGATGATGCTGTTCTGCTCGATGTTGATCAGGCCAAGGGTCGCGTCGAGGAGGAAGTTGATCTCGGTGGACATCTTCGCCAGGTACTCGTCCAGCGAGCGCACATCGCGCTCCACGGTCTTCGCCAGCACCTTGGCCGGCTCGGAAAGCCAGCCGTTGCAACCCTGGCGGAAATAGCTGTTCATCCGATTGATGCTGAGCAGGCTGTCGTTGAGCTTGGACAGCAGCGAGCTGCTGCGCCCGAGGTGCTTGATGATCTGCTGCAGGTCGGTCTTCGGCTTGCGGGTCTGGGCGGTGGACTCGGCGAAGATCTCCCGCGACATGCTGCTCAGTTGCCCCTGTACGGCCTCCAACACGTCGGCGATACGGTCCACCAGACTGTCCATCATCAGGGCGAACAACTGGGTGCTGCTGCGGTTGGCGTCGAGCTGGCGGATGCAACGGTTCTCGAACTCGCGGAACGAACGCAGGTCGGCGTAGCGCACGGTAATCAGCCATTTCTCGCTGAGTACGAAGGTCACTTCCTCTGTGCTCGGCCGGTGCTCGGTGATCCCGCCGACCACCGAAGTGGTCATGTAGAGGACGTTGCCGTCCTCGTAGAAGCGCGACGAATCCTCGATCTCGGCCATCTCCTCGCGGGTCGGGATGTTCACCTGCAGGTGGGATTCGAGCAGGCGCTCCTCTTCGGGGGTCGGGTGATGCAGGTCGATCCACAGGGTGCCCGGCGGCACCCCCCGCTGGGCATCGTCGTGCTGGCGTCGCTCCAGGCGGTCGCCGGAAAGGATGTAATAGGTGATCATGTCGGGTATCGCTACCTTCGCGGCCATCCGTTGGCCAAGCAGGGTGGACAACTTCCCGCCGCCGCACAAGCGGTACTTTGCGCCAGAACGAGGAACGCCCGATGAGCGAACAGGACGACAACCAGGAAGACGGCTTCGCCGAGGAAAAACTGATCCAGGCCATCGAGAACCAGATCGAAAGCGAGAATCCGCCGGCGGCGCGCGCCGTGTTCAACAAGCTGACCCTGGTCGGCTACGAGCGCGACGAGGCACTGAGCATGATGGCCTACGTGCTGGCCCACGAGATCAACGCCATGCTCGCCGCCGACCGCGCTTTCGACAACGCCGGCTACGAGCATGCGCTGCGTGCCCTGCCGACGTTGCCGGACGACGAATGAGCGGAGCCGGGCCGACTGGTGTCGGCGAATGCCCCTCGTATCCATACGGTTTTGTTTCGCCAAACGCCTGCCGCTCTGGTAGAAAGGTGGCGCCCACTCTCCGTGCCACCTGCTTTCGCGGAGCGATACCGGATGCGATCCTGGTTCCACTTCCTGCCCATCTGCCTGCTGCTGGCCCTTTCCGGCCCGGCAGCGGCCGTCCCGACAGAACCCCTGGTGCTCGGCGCCGAAGACGACTGGTATCCCTATACCGCCTACAAGGACGGCCGCATCCAGGGCATGAGCGCGGATATCGTGCGGGCCGCCTTCAGGGCTGCGGACACGCCGGTCCAGCTCAATCCCTACCCCTACTCCCGCTGCATGAAGCTGGCCCTGAAAGGCTTGATCGCCGGCTGCTTCAACACCTCGCCGAACCCGCACATCCTCGCCGACTACCGTCTGCCCCGGCATCCGTTGTTCCGCGCGGAGATCCAGCTCTGGGCGCGACGCGACGAAGCGCGGCCGGTGAATGCGGAGCAGGCGCTGAGCGGACGGAAAGTCGCGGTGACCCTCGGCTATGAATACGGCGACGGCTTCGATCGCCGCCACGACCTGGTGCGCATCCCGGTGCGCAAGGACTACTACGGTTTCCTCATGCTCCAGCGCGGCCGCGTCGACTACGCCCTGGCCTACCGCAATACGGCTCGCCAGTTGTTCAGCGAACATCCCGAACTGGAAGGCCAGTTCCAGCCGGTGGCCACGGTCCACCGCCCGGAGCTGTACCTGTCGTTCTCGCGCCGCCACCCGCAGGCCGAGCATCTGCTCGAACGCTTCGACCTCGGCATGCAGCGCATCCTCGCCAGCGGCGAGTACCAGAAGATCCTCGACGGCTGGAGCCAGGCCGCCGACGCTACGCCCTAGTCCAACTACACTCACCGGTGCTCAACACCGCAAGGAGCCGACATGGCCTTCACTCCCGAGCTGATCGACGAACTGGAACTGCTGGCGCTCTTCAACCTGAACAACACCCAGGAAGGACTCAAGGTCCATCACACCGCCGACGGCAAGGCCGTCGCCGCCGCCCGACGCCTGCACGACAAGGGGCTGATCGACCAGCCCGACGGCGGCTACCTGACCAGTCTCGGGCTGGACGCCGCGGAGCAGGCACAGGGCCTGCTGACCATCCTCAAGGGTTGACGGAAGCGGCCATCGCGACCTGCTCCCGACAGGCCGCGACGGTTGCCCCGGTTCGCGGTGCGGCGCTCAAGCCGCCGCGCTTCCGGGCGATACAATGGCATGACCGGAGCCAGGCACGGCGCCTGGCCTTGCCTGTGCCCGGACGCCCATGAACCGACACCCCGCACTCAGCCTCGATCTCGACGATGGCATCGACCGCAAGGTCCTCGGCCAGTTGCGCCAACGCTTCCTGGCGGTCAACGCCGGTCGCCTGCAACGCGCCCGACAGGCGTTGTCCAGCCGCCAGGAGCGGGTCCTGCGCCTGCTACCGCTGCTGTTCCACATCAACCATCCGCTGCTGCCGGGCTACCTGTCGGCCAGCACGCCGGCGGGCCTGAGCGGTTTCGAGGCGGACGACGAAGTACTCGCCGAAGCCCAGCGCCTGGCCCGTTCGTTTGTCTACAAGCCACGCAGGCAGGAACCCGCACAACAGCCGATCCACGGCCTGTTCCTGATGGGCAGCCTGGGAGCCTGGCCCAGGAGGAACAGAGCGATCTCGACCTCTGGGTCTGCCATGCCCCAGAACTGGAGCCCGGCGCGCGCCAGGAGCTGCGCCGCAAGTGCGCGTTGATCGAGGACTGGGCGCGCAGCCAGGGCAGCGAGGTGCACTGTTTCCTGATCGACGTCGCCCGCTTCGGCCAGGACGAACGCGAAGACCGGAAGGAGCCCGGCGGCGACGGCAATACCCAGCACTTCCTGCTGCTCGACGAGTTCTACCGCAGCGCGATCTGGCTCGGCGGACGCACCCCTCTGTGGTGGCTGGTGCCGCCGGCCCATGAACGGCGCTACGACGAATACTGCCGGACCCTGCTCGGCAAACGCTTCATCCGCGCCGAAGAGGTGCTCGACCTCGGCCACCTGGCGCACATCCCCGCCCGGGAGTTCATCGGCGCCGGCCTCTGGCAGTTGTCCAAGGCCATCGATTCGCCCTACAAGTCGCTGCTCAAGCTGCTGCTCACCGAGGCCTACGCCAGCGAGCACCCGCGGGTCCGCTGCGTCGCCCTGCGCTTCAAGGAGCAGGTATTCGCCGGCCAGCTCGATCTCGACGAACTGGACCCCTACGTCCTGGTCTATCGCCATCTCGAACGCTACCTGCGGGAACAGCAGGCGCCGGAACGCCTGGAACTCGTGCGGCGCTGCCTGTACCTCAAGGTCGGGCGCAAGCTCGGCGGTCGCCAGCGCCAGGCGCAGAAGGGCTGGCAGCACCTGTCGATGGAGCGGCTCGTCGCGGAATGGCAATGGGAGCCTCGCCGCTTGGCCCTGCTCGACAGCCGCAGCCAGTGGAAGATGCGCCAGGTGATGGAAGAGCGTCGCACGGTGGTCAACGAACTGACCTACAGCTACCGCCTGCTGTTCCAGATCGCCCGCCAGCAAGGCGCTGACAGCGGCATCGACAGCCGCGACCTGGGCCTGCTCGGCCGCCGCCTGTATGCCGCCTTCGAGCGCAAGGCAGGCAAGGTGGAGAACATCAACCCGGGGATCGCCCCGGATCTCGGCGAAGACGTCCTGACCCTGGTCCAGCTGCCCGCCGACGACGACCGCGAGCAGGCGCAGTGGGCGATCTTCCCCGGTGCCCTGGGCGCTCACCAGTGGCCTGACTACGCGCCGCTGAAACGCAGCCTCAGGCTGGTCGAGCTGCTCGCCTGGTGCCATCGCAACGGCGTCATCGACAGCGCCACCCGGCTGTCCCTGCATCCCGGCCAGAGCGACCTCGGCGATGCCGAACTGGACAATCTCCTGGGCAGCCTGCGGCAGTTCCTGCCGGTCCCCCTGGCGACCGTGGACGACGCCGACCTGCTGCAACCGCGTCGGCTCAAGAGCGTCCTGCTGCTGGTCAACGTCGGTGTCGACCCGCTGCGCCACCACAGCCAGATGAACCTGCACATGGCTACCGGGCGTACCGACGTGCTTGGTTATGCCGGGGTGCGCGACAACCTGGTGCTGACCCTCGACCAGCTCAGCCTCAACAGCTGGAACGAACTGACGGTGCGCCATTACGCAGGCACCCAGGCGCTGCCCGAGTGCCTTGCCGAGTTCCTCGACGCCGTCCGCGAAAAGCCCGGAAGCCCGCCGCAGCCGCCTGAACTGATGGTGCGCTGCTTCTGTCGCAACCGGGCCGCCGCCATCGCCGTGCGGGTCGAAGAGCTGTTCCGCGAGACCTACGGGCAACTGCTTGGCGGCCAGCCAAGCCGCTACCTGCTGCAGATCCGCCAGCAGTACCACCTGCTGGAAATGTCGCCGGAAGCGGTCAGCCACGAGAGCCTGCCCGACCTGCCGAGCCTGCTCCAGCACCTGGGCCGCGAGCGCGATGGCTACAGCGCCCTGAAGCTGGATCGTCACGCCCTGGAGGGCGAGGACCTCGGGCTGATCCTGTCCATGGGGCGGCCGGACTGCATCCAGGTGTTCTACCGGCGCGACTTCGACAGCGCCGAGATCAGCCTGCTCGACGAACGCAACGCGCTCTGGCGTTGCGTGACGAACGCAGCCTGCTCGCACCGCTGCAGCGCTTCCTGCAATCGCTGCTGTACCGGCGCAACGCCCTGTCGCTGGCGGAACAGGTGCCGGCCTCGCTGGATATCCGCTACTACGAGTTGCTCTCCAACGACGGCAGATTGCACGTCGAGCCTCGCGAAGCGCCGGAGGCCCTGGCCGGACCCGCGTTGTACGAGCTACAGGCGCTACTCGAACGCGGCGAACGCAAGCGCGTGCAGGTCACCCTGTACTGCGACCACCAGGAGTTTTCCGAACTGGAGTACGGCGCCGGCCTGTTCAAGGCGGTCGCCCGGCATATCCTGGCGCATCGCGCGGAAAGCGAACCCTACCCCTGCTACCTGACCGACCTCGACCTGTCGCGGCTGTTCGCCGACGAACAGCCGCAAACGCTGCACTATCTGCGTTATAAAAGCGTCCTGGAAACGGCGCTGAACCAGGCGCTGCTGGAACAATGACCCAGCGCCGCACCGCGCGGGGCTCGACAAGGACGTACGGATGGCACTCCTCGGTATTACCCTGCTCGCTGGCGCCGCATTCGTGGGCGGCTATCTCTACCGCCGCGGCCTGGATCGCCGGCGCTACCGCTTCATCCAGCAATTCCGCCTGCCGCCGCGGGTCGCCCAGGCGGTCCGCGAGCGCTATCCGCAGCTCAGCGAGGAACAGGTCCAACGGGTGCTCGGCGGCCTGCGCGAATACTTGCTGCTATGCCGCGCCGCCGGCAAGCGGATGGTCGCGATGCCATCACAGGTGGTGGATGTCGCCTGGCACGAGTTGATCCTGCATACCCGGCTCTACCAGCACGTCTGCCGCAAGGGACTCGGGCGCTTCCTCCACCATACGCCGGCGCAGGCGATGCGCAGCCCCCGACAGGCCCAGGAAGGCATTCGGCGCGCCTGGAAGCTGGCTTGTCGCCGCGAAGGCATCGACCCCCAGAACCCCACGCGCCTACCGCTGCTGTTCGCTCTCGACACGGAACTGGCGATCGCCGACGGCTTCCGCTACACCCTGAACTGCGCGCAGCGGCAAGACGGCGGCGCAGCGGTGTATTGCGCCAGCCATATCGGTTGCAGCAGCGGCTGCGCCAGCGATAGCGGCAGTACCTTCGGTTCGGACGGACAGGATTCGCGCCACGGCTGCGGCGGCGATAGCGGTGGGGACGGCGGCAGCGGTTGCGGGGGCGGTGGGGGCGACTGAGGGTCGCGAAGCCCGTCGCCGGGAGGCGACGGGCGAAAACCGATCAGCGCGCGTAGTCGCCGGCGGCTTCCGGCTGGTATTCGATTTCCAGCAGGGTCAGCTTCAGCGTCTTGCCGCTCGGCGCCGGCCAGTCGATGGTCTGGCCGATGGTCAGGCCCAGCAGCGCGGTGCCCACCGGCGCGAGGATCGAGACCTTGCCTTCGCCGGCCACGTCTTCGGGATAGACCAGGGTCAGGGTGTACTCCTTGCCGCTGCTTTCCTCGCGGCAACGCACGGTGGAGTTCATGGTCACGACGCCCGGCGGAATCTCGTCATGCCCCACCACCTGGGCGCGCGACAGTTCGGCCTCCAGCGCCTCGGCGGCGGGTCCGAATTCGTCCAGGCCATCCAGCAGGCGCTCCAGGCGCTGCAGGTCCAGACGAGTGATGGTGATCGGCGGCGTGCTCATGATCGCAGGCGTGCTCCTTGGTCCGGTTCGGTTGATCGATGAAAAGCAGGAATCGCAAAAAAGCAAAAACCCCGCCCGAAGGCGGGGTTTTCCCGGACACTAACACAGTCGCAGGAATTAGCAACATCCCCCCTATCAGGAGAGACGGCCCGCCAGCGACTGGCGTCGAGCGGCCTGTGACCTGATCTGCAAGCGGCGGGAATCGTCGGCCTTGCCCCACTCGCGGATTTCCGCCAGGGAACGTCCGCAGCCGACGCAAACGTCCGCATCGTCGAGGCAGCACAGGCGCCGGCAAGGCGAAGCCACCACCGGCGGCGAAGCCTCAGAGACCGGGGAACTCGACATCCTCGCCCCCCTGCTCCAGGGTCGCCCGGTTGAGCAGCGCGCCCAGCGGTTCCTGGCTGCCATCGTGGCGCCAGAGACCGCTGGCCTCGTCGTAATCGAAGTGGAAGCCGCCCGACTTCGCCGCCACCCACAGCTGGCGCAACGGCGCCTGGCGGCTGAGGATCAGCTGCGAGCCGTTCTCGAAGCGTACGGTGAGCACGCCGCCGGCGTTCTCCAGGTCGAGATCCAGGTCGCTGTCATCGAAGGCGTCTTCCACCTGCTGCTGGAGCGCATCGACCAGGTCGTGGAAACGCGCTTCATTCATCGTACTCATGCATTGCCTCGGCATTCGCTAACGGGAAAAAAGGCGGGCGACTACCTTCGTCTTGCCCTATTCCGACAATTCTACGCTGGTATTGCCGTAGTCCGCGCTGTTTTGCCGCGACGCTCGCGGAAAACGCCGGCGCCCCCTCTGCCTCAGGCCATTCCCCTGCAAGCCCCGGCACACCTGATCCGGCTCGCATAGGCAAGGCGCCGGGGGGTCGGTATACTCCGGAACAATTCACGTTTTCTACAAGGATTCCGTCATGAAGCGGCTGTTCCTGTCCTTCGTCGCGCTCGCCCTCCTCGCCGGCTCCATCGCCGCCTGCGGCCAGAAAGGCCCGCTGTACCTGCCGGACGACGAAAAAGCCAAGAAAGAACACAGCAAAGACCGCTACGGTTTCTGAGAGAGCGCCCATGGACACATTCAGTTACCGCGACGGTGAGCTGTTCGCGGAAGGGGTGGCGCTTTCCCGCATCGCCGAGCGTTTCGGCACGCCCACCTACGTCTACTCCCGCGCGCACATCGAGGCCCAGTACCGCGCCTATGCCGACGCCCTCGCCGGCATGCCGCACCTGGTCTGCTTCGCGGTCAAGGCCAACTCCAACCTCGGGGTGCTGAATGTGCTGGCGCGCCTCGGCGCCGGTTTCGACATCGTTTCCCGCGGTGAGCTGGAGCGTGTCCTGGCCGCCGGCGGCGATCCGGCCAAGGTGGTGTTCTCCGGCGTCGGCAAGACCCGCGACGACATGCGCCGCGCCCTGGAAGTCGGTGTGCACTGCTTCAACGTCGAGTCCGGCGAAGAGCTGGAGCGCCTGCAACGGGTGGCCGCGGAACTCGGCGTGAAAGCGCCGGTGTCGCTGCGGGTCAACCCGGACGTGGATGCCCAGACCCACCCCTATATCTCCACCGGCCTGAAAGAGAACAAGTTCGGCATCGCCATCGACGAGGCCGAGGCGGTCTACGCCCGCGCCGCCGAGCTTGACCACCTGGAGGTGATCGGCGTCGACTGCCACATCGGCTCGCAATTGACCCAGCTGGAGCCCTTCCTCGACGCCCTCGAGCGCCTGCTCGGGCTGGTCGACCGCCTGGCCGGCAAAGGCATCGGCATTCGCCACCTGGACCTCGGCGGCGGCCTCGGGGTGCGCTACCGCGACGAACAGCCGCCGCTGGCCGGCGACTACATCCGCGCCATCCGCGAGCGCCTGCATGGCCGCGACCTGACCCTGGTGTTCGAGCCGGGCCGGTCCATCGTCGCTAACGCCGGCGTGCTGCTGACCCGCGTCGAGTACCTCAAGCACACCGAGCACAAGGATTTCGCCATCGTCGACGCGGCGATGAACGACCTGATCCGCCCGGCTCTCTACCAGGCCTGGATGGACGTGCAGGCGGTACGCCCGCGCGATGCCGTGCCGCGCCGCTACGACCTGGTCGGGCCGATCTGCGAGACCGGCGACTTCCTCGCCAAGGATCGCGACCTGGCGCTCGCCGAAGGCGACCTCCTGGCGGTGCGCTCGGCCGGCGCCTACGGCTTCGTCATGAGCTCGAACTACAACACCCGCGGTCGCGCCGCCGAGGTGCTGGTGGATGGCGAGCAGACCCACGGGGTCCGTCGCCGCGAGACCGTCCAAGAGCTCTACGCCGGCGAAAGCCTGCTGCCGCAGTGAGGCCCAGACCATGCTTTTGCGCTTCACCAAGATGCATGGCCTGGGCAACGACTTCATGGTCCTCGACCTGGTCAGCCAGCACGCCCATGTGCAGCCCAAGCACGTCAAGCTCTGGGGCGACCGCAACACCGGGGTCGGCTTCGACCAGTTGCTGATCGTCGAAGCCCCGAGCAGCCCCGACGTCGACTTCCGCTACCGGATTTTCAACGCCGACGGCTCCGAGGTCGAGCAGTGCGGCAACGGCGCCCGCTGCTTCGCCCGCTTCGTTCAGGACAAGCGCCTGACGGTGAAGAAGAGCATCCGCGTAGAAACCAAGGGCGGCATCATCGAGCTGAATATCCGCCCGGACGGCCAGGTCACGGTGGACATGGGTCCGCCGCGCCTGGCCCCGGCCGAGATACCGTTCCAGGCCGAGCGCGAAGCCTTGTCCTATGAGATAGAGGTGAATGGCCAGCGCGTCGAACTGGCCGCGGTATCCATGGGCAATCCCCATGGCGTGCTGCGCGTCGAGAACGTCGACAGCGCACCGGTACACAGCCTCGGTCCGCAACTGGAAGTCCATCCGCGCTTCCCGAAGAAGGCCAACATCGGCTTCCTCCAGGTGCTCGATCCGCACCATGCGCGCCTGCGCGTCTGGGAGCGCGGCGTCGGCGAGACCCAGGCCTGCGGCACCGGCGCCTGCGCCGCAGCGGTTGCCGGGATTCGCCAGGGCTGGCTGCAATCGCCGGTGCAGATCGACCTCCCCGGCGGCCGCCTGCACATCGAGTGGGCAGGTCCCGGCCAGCCCGTTATGATGACCGGGCCTGCCGTCCGCGTGTATGAAGGCCAGGTCCGCCTGTAAGGGCCGTCGCCCGCGAGAACCGAGACGCTTATGACCGAGAAAAGCCAGGAACCGACAGCAGCGCTGGACGCCGAGCAGGTGGCCGCCTATCTGAGCCAGCACCCGGAGTTCTTCGTCGAGCATGACGAGCTGATCCCCGAGCTGCGCATCCCGCACCAGCCCGGCGACGCCGTGTCGCTGGTGGAGCGCCAGGTACGCCTGCTGCGCGAGCGCAACATCGAGATGCGCCACCGGCTCTCGCAACTGATGGACGTGGCCCGCGAGAACGACCGCCTGTTCGACAAGACCCGCCGCCTGGTCCTCGACCTGCTCGACGCCACCAGCCTGGAAGACGTGGTCAG
Organism: Pseudomonas sp. CP-1; assembly: GCF_021213715.1. Lineage (NCBI taxonomy): Bacteria > Pseudomonadati > Pseudomonadota > Gammaproteobacteria > Pseudomonadales > Pseudomonadaceae > Pseudomonas > Pseudomonas sp. CP-1. Next base: position 10,732 of record NZ_JAJQKY010000037.1, on the reverse strand, counting down.
TACCGTCGAGGACAGCCTGCGCCACGAGTTCCAGGTGCCCTACGTGAGCCTGATCCTGTTCAGCGACAGTAGCGTCTCGGTGGGCCGCTCGGTGAGCAGCGCGGAGGCGCACCAGGCCATCGGCGGCCTGCTCTCCGGCGGCAAGACCGTCTGCGGCGTGCTGCGTCCACACGAACTGGCGTTCCTCTTCGGCGAGAGCGACCGCGACGAGATCGGCTCCGCAGCGGTGGTCTCCCTGAGTTTCCAGGGCCTGCACGGCGTGCTCGCCATCGGCAGTCCCGATCCGCAGCATTACAAGAGTTCCCTCGGCACCCTGTTCCTCGGCTACGTCGCCGAGGTCCTGGCCCGCGTGCTGCCGCGCTTCTCCTCGCCGCTGCGCTCGGTCCGCTGAGCGCGGCGGGCGGTCCGAGATGCGCGCCGACCTGGATGCCTTCCTCGAACATCTGCGCAGCGAGCGCCAGGTCTCCGCGCACACCCTCGACGGCTACCGCCGCGACCTGCTGAAGATCCTCGCCCTCGCCGAAAAGGCCGGGCTCTCCGACTGGAACGCCCTCGACACCCGCAGCCTGCGCACCTTCGTCGCCCGCCTGCACCAGCAGGGCCAATCCAGCCGCAGCCTGGCACGGCTGCTCTCGGCGACGCGCGGCCTCTACCAGTACCTGCTACGCGAAGGGCGCTGCCGGCACGACCCTGCCAACGGCCTGAGCGCGCCGAAGAGTCCGCGCAAGCTGCCCAGAACCCTCGACGCCGACCGCGCCCTGCAATTGCTCGACGGTGCCGTGGAGGATGACTTCATCGCCCGCCGCGACCAGGCCCTGCTGGAGCTGTTCTATTCCTCCGGGCTGCGCCTCTCGGAACTGGTCGGCCTTGATCTCGAATGGCTGGACCTCAAGGAAGGCCTGGTGCGAGTGCGCGGCAAGGGCAACAAGGTCCGCGAGCTGCCGGTCGGCAAGGCCGCGCGCCAGGCGCTCGAAGCCTGGCTGCCGCTGCGCGCCCAGGCCGCTCCGGAAGACGGAGCGGTGTTCATCGGCCGCGGCGGCAAGCGCCTGACGCCACGGGCGATCCAACTGCGAGTGCGCCAGGCCGGCGTCCGCGAGCTGGGCCAGCACCTGCACCCGCACATGCTGCGGCACTCCTTCGCCAGCCATCTGCTGGAGTCGTCCGGCGACCTGCGCGCCGTGCAGGAACTGCTCGGCCACGCCGACATCGCCACGACCCAGATCTATACCCACCTGGACTTCCAGCACCTGGCCTCGGTCTACGACCGCGCCCATCCCCGCGCCAAGCGCAAGGGCAACGCCGATGGAGGCAACGACCCATGAGCAGCCTGCGACTGATCACCTTCGACCTCGACGACACCCTGTGGGACGTCGCCCCGGTGATGAACAACGCCGAGGCCCTGCTCCGCGAATGGCTGGCGAGCAACGCGGCGCGCCTGGGTCCGGTGCCCATCGAGCACCTGTGGGCGATCCGCACCCGCCTGCTGGATCGCGAACCGATGCTGCGCCACCGTCTCAGCGAGCTGCGCCGGCGCATCCTGTTCCATGCCCTGCTCGACGCCGGTTATCCACAGGCGGAGGCGGAAAGCCTGGCCGAGGCCGGTTTCCAGGTATTCCTCGAAGCGCGCCACCGGGTCACCCTGTTTCCCGAAGTCCACCCGACCCTGGAGATCCTCGCCGACCGCTTCACCCTCGGCGTGCTCACCAACGGTAACGCCGACGTGCGCCGCCTGGGCCTGGCCGACTACTTCCGGTTCGCCCTCTGCGCCGAGGAACTGGGCGTCGGCAAGCCCGACCCGACGCCATTCCGCGAAGCCCTGAAGCGCGCCGGCGTCGAGGCCTCGGCAGCGGTACACATCGGCGACCACCCCAACGACGACATCGCCGGAGCGCGCCGCGCCGGCATGCGTGCCATCTGGTTCAACCCAAACGGCAAGCCCTGGGCCGGGGAGGAAGAGCCGAGCGCGGAGATCCGCAGCCTCGCCGAGCTGCCGGCCCTGCTCGCCCGCCTGCAATGACGAACCGGGCCCCCGGTCGCGGGTAGCGCCCTAGGCACGCGAAGCGCTGGCCTTGAAGCGCCCGACCCCGCGCAAGATGGAAAACGCCACCGCAACGGCAGCCAACGTCAGCGACACGCCGAAAAGCAGCAACGCCGTCGACGCACCGAAGCGATCCGCGATCAACCCGGTGAAGATCACCGGCAGGCTGAAGCCGAGGTAGGCCAACAGGAAGTAGCCCGCGCTGGCCCGCGGCTTTTCCGCACCGGCCAGGACATTCACCGCCGACAGCCCGCCCAGGTAGGTGAAGCCGTAGCAGGAACTGCTCGCGCCCAGCGCACCGAACAGCACCGCAGCCAGTGAGCCGTGGATCGCGCCCCAGGCCAGCAGGGCATAGCTCGGCGGCAGGATCACCAGCCCCAGGCAGGTCGCCGAGGCCGGCGCCATCCGCCGCGCCAGCGGCTGGAACAGCAGGCCGCAGCTGATCACGGTGAAGGTCGAGAAGCCCGACCAGCGCGCCAGCCCGTGGGCCGCCAGCAGCGAAGGCAGGACCGCGATGACCAGGCCCACAGTGGCCCATGCCAGCAGGATCGAGAAGCCGTACGGCAGGCTGCCGGCGGGAAAGAACGGCAGCCGCAGCATCGGCGTATCGCGCCCGCGCGGCGCCTCGTCCGGCAGGCCCGCCACCGCCGCCAGGGCCACGCAGGCCAGTCCCAGCTGGACCCAGAAGCTGCCGGGAACCAGGCTCTCCCGGAACAGCAGGAACAGACTGGTCAGTGCCGCGCCGAGGCCGAAGCCGAGCGAGGTGCTGGCGGTCACCCAGTTGGCCGAGGTGCGGGAATCCCCGCCCGCCATCAGTTCGCTCATGTAGGCCGTCCCGGTGGCCGATGCCAGGGCCGTGCCGACGCCGAGCAACAGGCGCGCCACGCCGAGCGCCTCCAGGCGCGGCCAGAGCGCCATCACCAGGGTGGCCACCATCGACAGCAGCAACGCGACGACGATCGGCGGCTTGCGCCCCATCCGATCGGACAACCCGCCGAGTACCAGCAGCACCGGCAGTACGCCAAGCACATAGCCGGAGAAAGCGCTGGCGGTGGCTGCCGCGCCGTAGCCGGAAAGCTCCGCGTAGGCGGTGTACAGCGGCGCCTGGAGGTTCACCGCCAAGGTGATCAGGCACAGGCCGAAAGCCAGGCATGCGGCGTGGCGACGGGTATTGCTCATGCGGTTCTCCGTTCAAGGGCCTGCCGCGGCAGAGCGGTGGGCATTGGCTAGCCCGCGAGAAGAGGCGTCGACTATCCGGCGCGACGGCGCTACGGAACAAGTAACAGCTGTTCGGATTTGTGATTAACTGTTCGCCTGAAAAGACCGAACAGTGAGTCAGGCATGCACCTCCGGATCGACCGCAATGCCAGCGAGCCGCTGGTGCAGCAGATCGTCGCAGGGGTCAGCGGCTGGATCCGCGGCAATCGCGTCCGCGCCGGCACGCGGATTCCGTCGATACGCCAGTTGGCCAGGGAAAACCAGCTCAGCCAGTCCAGCGTGATCGAGGCCTACGACCGCCTGGTCGCCCTGGGGATGCTGGAATCGCGGCACGGCTCGGGGTTCTTCGTCGCCGAGGCACCCACCGCCGCTACCGAACTCGACAGCGAGTGGCACGAAGGCGCGGAAAACGCATGGGGCCAGTTCAGCGGCAACTCGACGAAACTCAAGCTCGGCTGCGGCTGGATTCCGGACAGTTGGCGGGAAGTCGAGGAACTCAGCTACGCGATCCGCCAGGTCGCCCGCAGCGAACTCGCCGGGCTGTTCGACTACAGCACTCCGCTGGGCCTGCCGGCGCTGCGCCAGCACATCCAGAAACGCCTGCGGCTGATCGATATCCATGTCGACCCGGAGCAGATCCTCACCACCACCGGCGCCAGCCATGCCCTCGACCTGTTGGTACGCACGCTGCTCAAGCCGGGCGACGTGGTGGTGGTGGAAAACCCCGGCTACTACAACCTGTTCAACCTGCTGAAATTCCACGGGGTGAAGATGCTCGGCGTGCCGCGCACCCGCCACGGCCCGGACACCGCCGCGCTGGAGGCGATCCTCCGCGCACACAAGCCGAAGTTCCTTTTCACCAACAGCATGTACCACAACCCCACCGGCACCAGCCTCAGCCCCTCGGTGGCCCACCGCGTGCTGCAACTGGCCGAGCAGCATGATTTCCACATCGTCGAGGATGACATCTACGCCGACTTCCAGAACGGCCCCAGCACCCGCCTAGCGACCCTCGATTCGCTGCGCCGGGTGATCTACCTGGCGAGCTTTTCGAAGACCCTCAGTTGCTCGCTACGGGTCGGCTACCTGATCGCCGGCCCCGAGCTGATCCGGCGCCTGGCGGATGTGAAGATGTACACCAGCATCGGCAGCCAGCGCTTCGCCGAATGCGTGGTCTCGACCATGCTCGCCAACGGCAGTTACCGCAAGCTGGTGCAACGCCTGCGCCAGCGCCTGACCCGGCAGATGGCGGCGACCCTGCGGGTGCTTGGGGACAACGGCTGGGAGGTGTTCGCCGAACCGGTCGGCGGGATGTTCGTCTGGGCCCGTATCGGCGACTACCCGTTCGCCGAATTGCAGGCCGTGGCGACACGCCTGGACGTGCTGCTGTCGCCGGGCAGCGGCTTCAGCCCGGAAGGCGAGGAGAGCGACTGGCTGCGTATCAACATCGCCTATGCCAGCGACCCGCGGGCCCTGGCGTTCTTCGAGGCGTTCGGGTGAGGCGCGCTCTTGCCCTCCCCTGCCTCACTGGTAGTCGAGCAGGATCACCATCGCGGCCAGGACCGAGCCGGGCGTGATTTTCTCGGCGGTCTGCACATAGGACGCTTTCATCGGGATCCAGTACGCCCCGCCGGTGTTCTTGTCGTACGCGGTCACCGACAACGAGAGTCCCATCCGTAGCGGCACGCCGGCCTCGTCGGTGACCCGGATCGATACGCCGGTCGCGGTGCTGCCCGCCAGGCGCGGCAGCACACCCGAGCCTTCGGCCACCGCCCCCCCCACCGCTTGAAGGCTGTAGCCGACGCGGTTGTACCCGCGAGGACAGCCGGCCACTACGAGATTGAACGGGGTAACGGCCGCGTAGGTGCCGACGCCGTTCAGCCGGGCGGCAGCGATCGACTGCAGCTTCACGGTCTGGTCGGCGACCTGGCAGGTCGCATTGATCGTGGTGACGCTCCCGGTCAACCTGACGGAAGAGGTGCCAGACGCGACAAGCCCGTCCTTGTAGGTAATGAGGAAGTACGAGTTGAACGCTCCGCTCGCGAACTGGCCGTCGGAGAGCGGCGTCGAGTTGCGGAACAACTGGACCTCCGCGATTTGCGAGAAAGTGCCCTTGAAACGGCTGCTCGCCGGTATGCCATCCAGCAGCAGGCGCACCGAAAGGCCCGGCACGTTGGTATTCAGGTCCGGACCATCGACCGGGTCCCAGACACTTCCCTTGTTGTACAGAGAGACGCCGATGAGATCGCAGCTGGGCTTGCCGCACAGTTGCATGGGAGTGAACGTGTAGCGCGACGTGACGTTTCCCTCGGGAAGGATCGAGGGGACGGCGATATCGCGGCCGCCGAAAGCGTACAGATTGGCAGCCATGCTGGTGCCGGCGGGAACGAACAGGACTGCCGCGATCAGCAGGGTTCGACGGAACGTCTTGAACTCCATGGGATGACAACCGATGTGTCCGGCATGTCCGGGAAAATCCGGCGGAACCGGCGCGAACTTGATGGGTGGCGAATCTTTTCAGAACGCCTGGAAAAGAGCCATAAGACAGGACCTACACGGCTCCGCGAATCCACCTAAGAATCGCTAGGAAAATTCTTAAGCAAGCTCTACAGCTCGCTCTCCGGCAAGTGCAGGATCGACCCCGGACGCCGCTTGGAGCGCCTGGATGGCAAGCAGCTTCGGTTGACGATGTGGAACGGTAGCGCTGCCACCGGAAAGGAAAAGGCCTTGGCCCGTCGCCAGCCGTGCCTGAACAGGCGAAAGATCGGCTCGCCAACCGGGACGCGGCGGGGCGAGATGCCCGCCAAGATAGCAGGCGCCATAGCACAAGGCCCGCCACTCCCTCACGGGTGGCGGGCCTTGGGATGACGCGAAATCAGATGGGGCGGCTGCCGTACTTGCTGTCCGGCTTCTTCGGCGGATCGGCCACCACGTTGGGTTCGATCTCCTGCACCTTTCCACCGCGGGAAAGGAATTCCTCCATCGCCTTGGCGAGGGCGTCACGCTCTTTCTGCTTGGCTTCGACCGAGGGCAGTTCCTCTTCCACCACGGCGGCTTTCGCCTTCTTGCCGGGGGCGGGGGCCTCGTCGCCGTCACTGCTGTCCGCTTCGCCGTCGTCGGCCGCGGCCAGCTCTTCGCCGTCGTCCTCGTCAGCGCCGTCCAGCTCGTCCTGTTCCAGTTCTTCTTCGCTCATGGTCAACCTCTCGGTGCTGCAAAAGCAGGTTAGTTATAGCCCAGCCGCGCGTTTTGATGAGCGCCGCCGGAAAAAATTCATACTGACTCGCCCTGCCAGGTGGCGAGCACGCGCCGTGCCCCGCCCCTGTCCCGGTGTTCACCGAGATAGATCCCCTGCCAGGTGCCCAGTGCCAACCCTCCCGACTGTATCGGCAGGGTCAGTTGGCCGCCCAGCAGGCTGGCCTTGAAATGCGCCGGAAGGTCGTCCGGACCTTCGTCGTTGTGTTCATAGCCGACTTCGCCGCGTGGCGCCAGCCGCTCGAAAAAACGCTCGAAATCCCGGCGTACGGCAGGATCGGCATTTTCATTCAGGGTCAGTGAAGCCGACGTATGTTGCAAAAGCAGGTGCAGCAGGCCGACCCGGCACCGCCGAAGCTCCGGCAAGGCGTCGAGTATCTCCTCGGTGACGAGGTGAAAGCCCCGCGGACGCGGGCGCAAGGTGATCAGGGTCTGCTGCCACATGCTGCTGTTCCAAATCGGCTCCGATCCGTCGCGCCGCGCATTCTAGCGCGGCATTTGAAAAAGCAAAGAGCGTAAGAGACAGACCTGTGAAAGCTGAGGGTTGCGCAGTCCGCCGGCAGTCGCTGAAAGACCGGTTGCGGAGAGGTCGTGGCGGTCGCGGGAAGTGCCCAGGACTTTCGACGCACAAGGGCATGGCGTTCGGCGAAGGCGAGCGCGGGAGGCAAGCCGACGCCCGGCGGAAAGCCGGGCGCCGGCAGGTATTACAGGTTGTAGCCGCGCTCGTTGTGCAGCGCCAGGTCGAGGCCGACCGCTTCCTCTTCCTCGGTGACCCGCAGGCCCATGACCAGGTCCAGCACCTTGAGGATCACGAAGGTCACCACGGCGGTGTAGACCACGGTGAAGGCCACGCCCTTGAACTGCACGAAGAACTGCGCGCCGATGTCCTCCACGCTGCCGAAGCCGCCCAGCGACGGCGCCGCGAAGATCCCGGTGAGCAGCGCGCCGACGATACCGCCGACCGCATGTACGCCGAAGGCGTCGAGGGAATCGTCGTATTTCAGCGCGCGCTTGAGACTGGTGGCGGCGAAGAAGCAGATCACCCCGGAGGCCAGGCCAATCACCAGCGCGCCCATCGGACCGGCGGTGCCGGCGGCCGGGGTGATCGCCACCAGACCGGCGACCACGCCGGACGCGATGCCCAGGGCGCTCGGCTTGCCGTGGGTGATCCACTCGGCGAACATCCAGGCCAGGGCCGCGGCGGCGGTAGCGATCTGGGTCACCAGCATGGCCATCCCGGCGGTGCCGTTGGCGGCGGCGGCGGAACCGGCGTTGAAACCGAACCAGCCGATCCACAGCATGGCCGCCCCGACCAGGGTGTAGCCGAGGTTGTGCGGCGCCATCGGCGTGGTCGGGTAGCCCTTGCGCTTGCCCAGCACCAGGCAGGCGACCAGGCCGGCGATACCGGCGTTGATGTGCACCACGGTGCCGCCGGCGAAGTCCAGCACGCCCCAGTCCCACATCAGGGCGCCGTCGCCACTCCAGACCATGTGCGCGATCGGCGCGTAGACCACGGTGAACCAGACCGCCATGAAGATCAGCATCGCCGAGAACTTCATGCGCTCGGCGAAGGCGCCGACGATCAGCGCCGGAGTGATGATCGCGAAGGTCATCTGGAAGGTGATGAACACGCTTTCCGGGAACAGCGCGGTGGCGGAAGTCAGGCCGTCGGCGGTGAGACCGCTGAGGAAGGCCTTGTCCAGCCCGCCGACGAAGGAATTGAAGTTGAGGACGCCCTTCTCCATCCCGGCGGTATCGAACGCCAGGCTGTAGCCATAGACCACCCAAAGAATGGTGATCAGGCCGGTGATGGCGAAGCACTGCATCATGATCGACAGCACGTTCTTCGCTCGCACCATGCCGCCGTAGAACAGCGCCAGGCCGGGGATGGTCATGAGCAGGACGAGCGCAGTGGAGATCAGCATCCAGGCGGTGTCGCCGCTGTTCAGGACGGGCTCCTCGGCGGCCAGGGCGACGCCCGGCAAAGCGAGGGACAATAGGGCTCCTAGCCCTGCGATCTTACGCAGAGTCATGTTGGTATTCTCCTGGGGCTTTTGGGGGTTCGGTTGGGCTTAGATCGCGTCGGTATCGGTTTCGCCGGTACGGATGCGGATGGCCTGTTCCAGGTTCACCACGAAGATCTTGCCGTCACCGATCTTGCCGGTATTGGCCGCCTTGGTGATCGCCTCGATGACGCGGTCCAGCTGGTCGTCGGCGATCGCCACGTCGATCTTCACCTTGGGCAGGAAGTCGACGACGTACTCGGCGCCGCGATACAGCTCGGTGTGGCCCTTTTGCCGGCCGAAACCCTTGACCTCGGTCACCGTGATGCCCTGCACACCGATCTCGGACAACGACTCGCGGACGTCGTCCAACTTGAACGGCTTGATGATGGCAGTGACTAGCTTCATGAAACTCTCTCCCGTGTTTGGTGGACTCGCCCCAGGAAAACGAACCCGAGGACAGTCTAAGCGCAGTGTCTGGCTTTGTAACGCGCCGGTCCCTCTGGGAAGCATGATCGGGACCCTCCGCCCCGACCTGGCCCTGCTGCGGCCGTTCGATGCCGCAACCTGCCGGCCTCCCGCAACCGCCTCATCTGCCGCACCGGTACTGCTTCAGTGCACGCCTCACCCCGGCCAAAGCAGAAAGCTTGCCAGCTCCGGCAAATCCGCCGGATTTCAAGCCCTTAGCCGCCAACCCGGGGATAGTGCGGAACGCCGGCCTCCGGGCGGCGCACCAAATAGGCGCAGACGCGCTCCGACAGTTGCGCAAAAAGTGTGCAATGGCCCTCCCGCGAGCGCCGCCGACATCGTGCTAGACTGCCGCCCACTCGTTACCGGAACCCTCGCCATGCTGCCGCCCAAAGCCGTCTTCGAAGCCCTCAGCCAACAAGCCAGCCGCCTGTTCGCCGGCGAATCGCCGTTGCCCAAGGCCGAGCTGGAGTCGCAGTTCCGCGCCCTGATGCAGAGCGCTTTCAGCAAGCTCGACCTGGTCAGCCGCGAGGAATTCGACAGCCAGATGCTGGTCCTCGCCCGCACCCGCGCACGGCTGGAAGCCCTGGAGGCCAAGGTGGCGGAACTCGAAAGCAAGCTGACGCCGCCCGCCGACTGATCCTTCCCCCTGCGAGCGGCGTGAGATCAAGGAGCGATCCATGTCCCTGGCGATTGTCCACAGCCGAGCCCAGGTCGGCGTCGAAGCCCCCTGCGTCAGCGTCGAGGCGCACCTGGCCAACGGCCTGCCTTCGCTGACCCTGGTCGGCCTGCCGGAAACCGCGGTGCGCGAGAGCAAGGACCGCGTGCGCAGCGCCCTGCTCAATGCCGGTTTCGACTTCCCCGCGCGGCGCATCACCCTCAACCTCGCCCCCGCCGACCTGCCCAAGGACGGCGGTCGCTTCGACCTGGCCATCGCACTCGGCATCCTCGCCGCCAGCGGCCAGTTGCCCGGCACCACCCTCGACGGCCTGGAGTGCCTTGGCGAACTGGCCCTGTCCGGGGCGATCCGGCCAGTGCGAGGCGTATTGCCGGCCGCGCTGGCGGCGCGCGACGCAAGGCGCGTTCTGGTGGTACCGAAGGAAAATGCCGAAGAGGCCAGCCTGGCCAGCGGGCTGACGGTGTTCGCCGTGGACCACCTGCTGGAGATCGCCGGACACCTCTCCGGCCAGGCCCCGCTGCTACCCTACCAGGCCCGCGGCCTGCTCCGCGCGCCCTTCCCTTATCCAGACCTGGCCGAGGTCCAGGGCCAGGCCGCCGCCAAGCGCGCCCTGCTGGTGGCCGCCGCCGGCGCGCACAACCTGTTGCTCAGCGGCCCGCCGGGCACCGGCAAGACCCTCCTGGCCAGCCGCCTGCCCGGCCTGCTGCCGGCGCTCGACGAGGACGAGGCCCTGGAGGTCGCAGCGATCCATTCGGTGGCCAGCCACGTCCCCCTCAGGCACTGGCCGCAGCGACCGTTCCGCCAGCCGCACCACTCCGCCTCCGCGCCGGCCCTGGTCGGCGGCGGCAGCCGCCCGCAGCCGGGCGAGATCACCCTGGCGCACCAGGGCGTGCTGTTCCTCGACGAACTGCCGGAGTTCGAGCGCAAGGTCCTGGAGGTCCTGCGCGAGCCGCTGGAAAGCGGCGAGATCGTCATTGCCCGGGCCAACGGCCGGGTACGTTTCCCGGCGCGCTTCCAACTGGTGGCGGCTTTTGTAAGCGAAACTGCTGATCAGGGATTTAGAAGCCAATGCTA
>NZ_JAJQKY010000036.1:0-32833 GCF_021213715.1 Pseudomonas sp. CP-1 | reverse complement strand
CCAGTTGCCGGCGCAGCCGTCCTCGACGAACAGGCTGTGCCGCTGCAACCGTTCGGCCCCCTTCATGCGCATGTAGTGCTCGACCGTGGCACGGTTGCGCCGACGCAATTCCAGGTTGTCGGTAAACCCTTTCAACCGTTGGTACTCTCGCATGGTGCGAATCTCCGCCAGTTCGAATCGACTGGCATCCATACCGGAAAGAAGACATCGGGATGACAGGCCGGAGAAATTGCCGTGAAGCTTTTTCCGGGCAAAAGTTGCCCGCTTCGGAGCGTCTCCAAAGTTTCAACTAATGCCGAATTGCCATGACCGAATGTTTCGCCTGAAACCTAGTTGTAACCAGATTTGACAGGGGACAAACTTATAAACGCTTTTTTGCAATAGCCATAACCCCTTAAAAATTACAGGTGTGGGGCATCGATTCCGTTCTATTCTTTGGCCGGTTTGCCAAGCGTCCGGAAAGTTGCACTAGCGTGCCGGACAACAGGAGGACGGGCGCAATGGCGAAGGGGGCAGCGGGGAAACGCTGCCGGTGGGAAGGCTGCGCTCAGGCGACCGGCGCAAACGCTATCCGGCCATTCGGTGAATGGCCGGACGCTTGCGTGGCGGCCTCGCTAGGCGACGAGGCGTCGATTCAGTTGAGCAGGCCGATGGCGTAGGCCTTCATGGTGGCCTCCGCCTTGTTGCTGGAGTTGAGCTTGCGCATCGCATTGACGATATGGAATTTCACCGTGCGCTGGTCGATCGACAGGATCAGGCCGATCTCGCCGTAGGTCTTGCCCACCGCGGTCCACTTGAGCATCTCGGTTTCCCTGGCGGTCAGGCGCACATTGCTTTCCGGGACGATGCGCGGCGCCAGCAGGTCGCCGAAGGTAGCCTGCAGCATGCTGGTGATCCAGAGCAGGAAGGATTCCTTCTCCAGGATTTCCGTGGCGGCGATGCTCTCGCTGGAACGCACCAGGGACAGCATGCTGATCAGCCCGTACTTGCCGCGGACCGGGATCGACCAGCCGTGACGGATGCCGTGATGCAGCGCTTCCTCCCAGAAGAAACGGTTCTCCTGGAAGTCTTCGCCATTCCAGATCAGCGGGGTGTATTCCAGGAGACCATGGCGCACGATCGGGTCGATGGATGTGTAGTCTTCGGAGATATATCTGCTTTTCCATTCCCCTGGGTAATTGGACAAGAAATGATATTTAGGCGCGGTCAGCGGGAAAGGCGCCCGCGCACCGAATGAAAAGAATTCGAATCCATAATTACCGCATATCTCGAGAACCAGGGAGAAGAACTCTTCCTCGGTTGTTATTCTTGACAAAATCTCGAGATATCCCTCTCTCTCATCATGCATGCCAGCTTCACCAGTCAACAATCGATCCCGGCAGGATTCGGTTCTTCAGCGTTTTTATTCTTTTTTGTTTCCGTCTTATCCACTCATGACAATTCCCTTTATCAAGCCGGACCTGGAAGTACATATCGCCGCCGGCCCTGTGCGGGTGTTCCGGACGAGGTCGAGCCCATTCGCCGCCCGCCGGGCGACGACGAAACGAGGCTGAAGAGAATTTCTCGATGAGCACGGACACGAGGCGCCGCGCAGGAACTGCGCTGTGCTGGAGGGGACGGCGCCCCGGATCTTTGCGGAAACCGTAGAACGGCTCTCCGATGGGCCTCACGGCGGTCTTTCTCATTGTTCTTCTCGCACGCTCCATCGTCGTCGGGAGGGCCTCCCGACAACAAACCTTGGCCCATGGCGGGCCTCGTCGACGAGGCTCCCCGGGGACCAGAAATGGCAACTACATACTTCCCCCCCTATCTCTCCGCAGATACCTGCCCGGAAGGGCAGGTTGTCCCTGCCGGGCTGTGACAATTTAATTCGACCAGGCATTTCATTGTCCGTGCCGATTTTCACGAAGCGCATTCTGAGGCAATTAAAAAGAGCGCTCCATTCGACCATGGACAAGCTATCCACGCCTGACCGAGATCGCCTTTCGAATATAGCGAAGCGATAACCGCAGCCTGCCGAGAAGTGCTTCAGACAATAAACAGGACGCTGGCCTTTCGTATCGATGAAAGTTCCGCATGGCGTCCGCCCCTAAGGAAGAGGAGATAAATATGATTTATTACTTGATCGGAGTGGCGCTATTCATCTTCATGCTGGAACAGTTGGTTCCCGGCTGGAAATTGCCCAAGGTGAGCACCTGGGTGGCCCGGGTGATCTTCCTCAACATCGTCCAGGTGTCGATCGCCCTGCTCGCCGGCATCACCTGGAACAAATGGATGATGGGGCACAGCCTGCTGCACACCTCGGATGCCCTGCCACCACTGCTGGCCGGCTTCGCCGCCTACTTCGTCAACACCTTCGTCACCTACTGGTGGCATCGCGCGCGCCACGCCAACGACACGCTCTGGCGGCTGTTCCACCAGTTGCACCACGCGCCGCAACGCATCGAGGTATTCACCTCCTTCTACAAGCATCCGACCGAGATGGTCTTCAACTCGCTGCTGGGCAGCTTCGTCGCCTACGTGGTGATGGGCATCAGCATCGAGGCCGGCGCCTACTACATCATGTTCGCCGCGCTCGGCGAGATGTTCTACCACTCGAACCTGCGCACCCCGCACGTCCTCGGCTACCTGTTCCAGCGCCCGGAGATGCACCGCATCCACCACCAGCGCGACCGCCACGAGTGCAACTACAGCGACTTCCCGATCTGGGACATGTTGTTCGGCACCTACGAGAACCCCCGCCGCATCGACGAGCCGCAGGGCTTCGCCGGTGACAAGGAGCAGCAGTTCGTCGACATGCTGCTGTTCCGCGACGTGCACAGCCTTCCCGGAAAAACCCAGCCCGCCCCCGTCCTGGTCAAGCCCGACGTCAGGTGAACGCCATGATTCCAGACATCGATTCCCGTCTCAGCCGGAACATATTGAAATCCATCTCGTATGGCCTCCCCCTCGCCGAAGTGGTCCCCGACCATACCTATGCGCAACTGGAAACGCGCCTCGGCGAACTGAAACGCAGGTATCTGGAGCTGCGCATCTCCCACGGCGCGCGCGAGCTGCCGTTCAGCAACTACCTGTTCTACCTGATCCTCCAGTCGCGCCACCAGGAATTCGACTTCAAGCTGCGCCAGGGCAACTCGGTGGTCACCAACATCCACCGCTTCAAGAGCAAGGGACGCATCCCGTCCCTGACCACCCTGCTCCTGGCCGATGCGGTCAACGCCAAGAGCGAGCTGGAACTCAAGCATCCGGACATCCCGCAGCTCGACCGCCACGCCCGCGACATCGAGCGCTGGCTGGCCGCCGGCAACGTCATGCCGCCCAGCGAGCGGGCCCTGCGCGGCCTGGTGGAGGCGCTGGAGCGCGCCGCTGGCGAAGGCCGTCCGTTGCACCTGGTGAGCGCGGTATGCCCGGACTACTCGCACTCCAGCGATGCCGAGGGCAAGCCGCGCTACACCTTCGAGCGAGTCGGCGACCAGCCCGGCCTGGCCGGCGCCAAGCTGGTCAGCGCCGGGCAGGCGGTGGCGGAGCTGGCCAGGGCGCGCCAGGTGGAGATCCGCCACGCGATCCTCGGCGGCGAGTTCGAATACCTGTCGTTCAACCGCAACCCCGCCACCGGCGAGACCCGCGAGGGTTTCCTCGGCAAGGTCGAGCGCCAGCTCGAGCGGATCGCCGGGGCCCTGCCCTGCCCTGCCGCGACTTGCTCGTTCTTCGAGATGTGCGGCGGCGAGGACGGCTGGCACCGGGCCCACGGCGAGATCGTCCAGCGCCTGGAACAGGGCGACTACGGCCAGACCGGGCTGGACTACCCGGCCCTGGAATCGATCTTCCTGTCGCGCCTGCCGCTCTACGAGAAATGGTTCGCCAGCCAGTCGCGCGAGCAGATCTGGGCCAGCTTCGTCTCCCAGGCCGCCGAGTACGCATTGATGGGAAAACTCTTCGGCGAGCGCTTCGACAACTTCGTCGTGCTGGCCGTCGATCACTACCGGATGGAGCCGTTCTACTCGTTCTTCGCGACCGTCCCGACGCTCTACATCCGAACCGACTACCTGTAACCAGGGAGCGCCTGCGCCATGCAAGATGAACTGTTCAAGACCCGATACTCCAAGTACGGATACGGCATCGACGTGCGCCGTACCTACAAGGACCTGCCCTGCCAGCCGTTCTGGACCTGGGTCACCGGCAAGTCGCTGAACGACCGCCCGCCGCGACGGCCGAAAGACACCCTGCTCAAGCCCTGGCAGCTCTACCTGCACATCAGTTGGGGCTACGCGGTGTTCTTCCTCGCGGTGATCTACGGCCAGCAACTGCTCGCCTCGCAGCAGCCGCTGTGGCTGAAGTGCCTGCTGGGCGCGCTGATCATGTGCCTGGTGGTCAACCGCCAGCGCGGCTTCCTCCATACCTTCCACTACACCACCCATGGCGCCAGCCTGGAGAACAAGGCGCTGGCCCGCTTCACCTGCAAGTGGATCCTGTCGATCCCGATCCTGCACACCCCGCGCGACGAGTACGTGAAGCTGCACGTGAACGAACACCACAGCGTGCGCACCTTCAATACCGAGCACGACGTCGACCTGGTCTTCATGAAGCAGCACGGCTTCTACAAGGGCATGTCCGAGAGCGCCTTCTGGACCCGCCTGGTGCTCGCGCCCTTCCATCCGGCGCGGATCCTCGAGCACCTGAAGTTCCGCTTCGACGTCAGCTTCGTCTCCGCCCCGCGCCACGAGCGCGTCAGCCGGGCGCTCTACTGGGCCGCGCTGCTCGGCCTGGTGTACGCCAGCGGCTACCTGGAGGCGTTCGCGCTGTTCTACCTGTTCCCGATCTTCATCCTCACCCAGTACTCGTCGTGGATCCAGCACGTCTCCGAGCACCTCTGGTTCGCCCGCAACGAGCACGGCCTGCCGCGCTTCCTGCACTACGGCTCGCTGAGCTGGGGACGCTTCCTCGGCCGCCCCTACCCGGCCGACAAGCAGGGCCTGGCCTTCGCCCTGGCGTTCGTTCGCTGGAGCCTGGGCGTGCTGCTGATCGACATCCCGCTGCGGGTGTTCTCCTTCATGCAGGACCTGCCCAGCCACGACTTCCACCATCGCAAGCCGGGAGTGAACTTCTGGCGCATCGCGCCGGAGCGCGCGGCCAACGAGGCGCGCCCCTCGAAGTTCGGCCCGATGACCGAGACCTGGGGCATGTGGGAGAACTTCCTGATCCTGCGCGACCACCTCTGCCGCGGCCAGTCGGACCCGTTCGGAATCGTCGACTGGTACCGCGAGAACCATGCCCGGCTCGCTCCGGAGACCGATGCCGCCAACCAGCCCCACACCAACCAACCCGCATCCCAGGCTACCGCCTGATCACACAGGAAACCCCATGAATACTCAGATTGCCCAGATCACCCAGAGTCTGGCAGCCAACGGCTGCGCCTATATCACCCCCAGCGACGCGCTCTACGACGAGCAGGACTGGGAACTGATGAACCAGGTCCTGGCCAACTCGACCCTGCCGTGGGAGAAGATCCTGATCGGCGACGCCGACGAGGAGAACGACCTCTACGTGGCCCGTTTCATGACCGACCGCGACCGTCCCACGGTGGTCAACCATGCGCTGTCGGAGCTGATCATCCCGCGCGTCTGCAACGACAACGTGATGAGCCTGTTCCGCAAGCTGATGGGCGACGACGCCTTCTACGTGCGGCGCATGCAGGTGAACCGGATGAAGGCCGGCTCGTTCATCGGCCGGCACCTGGATACCGACAGCAACCCGGACTACCAGTACTCCATCGTCCTGCAGCTCGGCACCTACTTCTCCGGCGGCCAGTTCGTGGTCTACGACCGCGATGGCAACCTGCGCAACGACATCAAGCCGGAGCCGCGCTCGGTGATCATCAGCGATTGCAGCTATCCCCACGAGGTCCAGCGGGTGACCGCCGGCGAGCGCGTCTCGCTGGTGTTCTTCGTCAGTCGCCATGCGGACCGGAACCGGCGGGTCTATTGACCCGTCGGCGTGGAGACTCGAAGCGATGTCGAAGAACGCACGTTACGCCTGGCGCCTGTCCCTCGGCGGCCTGCTGCTGGGGCTACTGGCCTGCGCGGTCTACCTGCTGGCCGTCCCGCTGGGCTTCAAGTACGGCGAGATCCAGGTCGGTCATGGCCTGGAACACGAGGGGCGGATCGCCTGGGACGCCGCCGGCGTCCCGCATATCCGCGCGCAGAACCTGGAGGACGGCTATTTCCTGCTCGGCTACAGCCACGCCAGGGATCGCCTGTGGCAGATGGAGTTCGCCCGCCGCTATGCCGGCGGGACGCTCTCCGAAGTGTTCGGCGCCAAGACCCTGCCGATGGACAGGTTCGCCCGCACCCTGGGCTTCCGACGCACCGCCGAAGGCATCTACGCCAACCTGGACGCGCCCACGCGCGTCCTGCTGCAACGCTACAGCGACGGGATCAACGCCTATCTGGGGCTGGCCCCGGCGGCGCTGCCGCTGGAATTCAGCCTGGTGCGCCACGAACGGCCGGGGCCTTGGGGACCGGTGGACAGCCTGTCCCTGCACCTGCTCTATTCCTGGACCCTGAGCGCCAACCTGGGCATGCAGTTGCAGCGCCTGGCGCTGGCCGAGCACCTGGACCTGGCGCGGATCAACGAGGTGTTCGCCCCCTATCCGGGCGAGCGGCCGCCGGCCACCCGCGACTACGCCAGCCTGTACCGCTCCCTGCGCGGCACGCCGGACGCCGGCAAGCTGCTGGGGCAACTGCCCGGTTCCAACGTCGAAGGCATCGGTTCGAACAACTGGGTGGTCTCCGCCAGCCGCAGCGCCACCGGCAAGCCGCTGCTGGCCAACGATCCGCACCTGCGCCTGACCAACCCGGCGGCCTTCTACCTGGCCAGCCTGAAAATCCCCGGCCTGAGCCTCACCGGCGCCAACTTCGCCGGCGCCCCGCTGTTCGTCATCGGCCATAACCAGCGCATCGCCTGGGGCTACACCAATACCGGCTCGCACATCCAGGACGCCTACCTGGAGCGCGTCGATCCCCAGGACCCGCGGCGCTACCTGACCCCGGACGGCTACCGGCCCTTCGAGACGCGCCTGGAACGCATCGCCGTGCGCGACGGCGAGCCGGTCTCGCTGGAGGTCCGCAGCACCCGCCACGGCCCGGTGATCAGCGACATCTACGAACCGGCGCGGCTGCCGCAGGCGCAGCGCGACCGGCTGGTGATCGCCCTCGCCTGGACCGGCCTCGACCATCACGACAAGACCTTCCCGAGCCTGCTGGCGATCAACCGGGCCGAAGGCTGGGAACAGTTCCTCGACGCCGCCGCCGACTTCGGCGTACCGCCGCAGAACATGATCTATGCCGACGTCGAGGGCAACATCGGCTACGTCTCCGCCGGTCGCGTACCGCTCCGCGGCGCCGACGACGACCTCCATGGCCTGGCCCCCTCGCCCGGCTGGGAGAGCCGCTACGACTGGGTCGGCTACGTTCCGGAAAGCGCCAAGCCACGCAGCCTCAACCCCCGCGAAGGGTTCATCGCCACGGCGAACCAGCGCATCGTGCCGCCCGACAATGCCTTCGACTTCGGCCACGACTGGGTCCTGCCCTACCGCTATGACCGCATCCGCGAGTGGCTCGGCGGCCCCGGCCAGCGCACCCTGGAAGACAGCCTGGAGTTGCAGAACGACGAGTTCTCCAGCGTGATGGCGAGCCTGTTGCCGAAGATGCTGGAGCAGGTCAGCGACCCCGAACTGCGCGCCAGCGAGGCCTTCGCCCTGCTCCAGGGCTGGAACCACCAGGCCGCCGCCGACCTGGCCGCGCCACTGATCGCCGGCTACTGGGTACGCGCCTTCACCCGCGAGCTGCTGCAACCGAGGATCGGCACGCAGTTGCTGGCCAGCGGCTGGAACCAGCGCAACTACGACGGATTCCTCCGGCTGATCCTCGACGGCCAGGCCGACCTGCGCTTCTGGTGCGGCCAGGAACAAGGCTGCGACCTCAAGCTGAACCAGTCGTTGCGCCGCGCCCTCGACGAACTGCGTGCCGCCCACGGAAGCGCGCCGAGCGGCTGGAAGTGGGGCGAGGCGCACGCCGCCCTCGCCGAGCACGTGCCCTTCCACAAGACCCCGCTGCGCGCGCTGTTCGACCTGAAGAACAACAAGGGCGGCGACAACTTCAGCGTCAACGTCGGGCGCTTCGACTACAGCGACCCGGCCAACCCGTTCAACACCCGGATCGCCGCGACCCTGCGGATGGTCATCGACCTGGCGGACTTCGACAACTCGCGCTACGCGCTGTCCACCCGCAACTCCGGCCTGCCGTTCGACGGCGCCACCGACCTCAACGAACTCTGGGCCCGCGGCGCGTACATCCGTATCGCCGACGACGCCCCCGACGCGACGGACCGCCAGTTGGTCCTGCGCCCTTCAGCCTCTTCCTCCGGCGAGCCACGACCATGACCAGCGATCCGCAGAAAAACGCCTTCGACCTCGACTACTCCAGCCGCGAACGGCAATTCCCCGAGGGCTTCAAACGCAAGATAGTCGCCGACCTGCAAGAGGGAATGCCGCAGTTCGACGTGCTGCAATACTTCGGCAACCAGCCGGATATCTTCGAGACCTACGACCACCTGGTGCTGGCGACCGACCCGGAGGGCGAACGGATCATCGGCATCCTGGGCGCGAAGGACTTCGTCCGCGGCTCGACACGCTTCCTCTACCTGTGGACGGCGATGGTGGTCGACCGCTACCACCGCACCAGCCTGTTCAAGCGGATCAACCAGTTCTTCCTGCGCCAGGTCAGCGAGCGCAACGGCGGGCTGCCGCCACTGATCGTGGCGAAGACCTACAACCCGGTGGTCTACAACATGTTCCGCGCCCTCAGCGCGCGGATCCCGGGAGCGACGCTGTACCCGGACCTGGAAGCGCCGCGCCAGAGCCCGGACATGGTCGACCTGGCCCTCGACGTGGTCGGCACGCTGTCCGCCAACCTGCGCCTGGATGCGGAAACCGGCCTGATACCCGGCGGGCAACGCAGCGTCGCCCCGGATTTCTTCCCGCGCATGGCGATGTCCAGCCACGCCAGGACCAACGACCACTTCGTCGCCCACGTCGGCAGCAGCGACCAGATCCTCTGCATGGTCCGCCTCGCGCCCGGTGCCGAACCCTACGTGCAGCAGAGGATCATCCGGTGAGCGGACTCGCGCAGCGCTCCGACGACCCGTGGCTGGCGGCGCTGCCGGCCGCGGTGCTCTACGGCGCCTGGGCGGCCTATGCCAACCAGGACGGCGGCCTGGCCGGGATGGGCGTCGCCGCCCTGCTCCAGGGCGCCGCGAGTCTCCTGGCGACGCGCTTCGGCCTGTACCTGTTGCAATGTCTCGGCCGCCGCCACGGCCTTGCGCAACGCCAGGCGCCCCTGCTGGTGGTGCTCCTGCTGACCGCGCCGATGGCCGCGCTGCACTGGCTCTCGGGCACGCAGCATCCATTGGCGAGCGTGGCGCCATCGTTCGTCATCGGCTGGCTCTACTTCGCCCTCTGGGCGCGCCGCCGCCCGGGTCGCCGGCAAGCCAGCGGCGCCTAGCCGGCGCCCCCGCTCGAGCCGTTCCCCGTCGGCGGGATCGGCCCGTATACTCGGAGCCTTCCTATCCGCCCAAGGACGCGCCATCGCCATGCTGGAGATTCTCGGAAAGGCCTCTTCGATCAACGTGCGCAAGGTGCTCTGGACCTGCGCCGAACTGGACCTGCCCTACCGCCGCGAAGACTGGGGCAGCGGCTTCCGCGACACCCACGCGGCGGAATTCCTCGCCCTCAACCCGAACGCCATGGTGCCGGTGCTGCGCGACGGCGAACTGGTGCTCTGGGAATCCAACAGCATCATCCGCTACCTGGCCAACCGCTATGCCGGCGAACGCCTCTATCCGCAGCAGGCGGCGCCGCGCGCGCGGGTCGACCAGTGGCTGGACTGGCAGGCCTCCGACCTCAACCGCTCGTGGAGCTATGCCTTCATGAGCCTGGTCCGGCAGTCGCCGGCGCACCGCGACGCGGCCCAGGTGGAGGCTTCGCTGCGCGGCTGGACGGGCTTCATGGAAATCCTCGAGGGACAACTGCTACGCACCGGCGCCTATGTCGCCGGCGAGACCTTCAGCCTGGCCGACATCGCCATCGGCCTGTCGGTCAACCGCTGGTACGAGACGCCGTTCGAGCATCCGTCGCTGCCAGCGGTGCGCGCCTATTACGAGCGCCTCGGCGCCCGTCCCGGCTTCCTCGCCCACGGCCGCAACGGCGTACCCTGAGCGAGGCGCGCGATCACTGGCCGAGTGCCTTGTTCAGGCGCTGCGCCAGGGCGGTGGTGTTGGCGCCGGCGGTATCCAGCAGCAGGTAGTCGTAGTCGGACTTGGCCACCGGGGCGATGCGATATTGCAGGACGCCCTCGACCACCTGCTGGCCGGCCGGCACGCTGAGGGTGCCGACACAGGACAGCACGCCGCTGTCGGGATCCTTCTCGAGGATCGCCACGTCGCGCAGCGCACTGTCCTTGAACTCCGGCGAGCGCTCGGTGATCGCGCCCTGGAGGAAGATCCGCATCAGTTGGTCCTTCACGTCCGGCGAGGCACAGGCCTCGGCCTCCTTCTTCGCGCAGGCGCTCAACAGCAGCGCGGCGCCCAATACAGCCAGCACGGGTAGCTTCATCATCCCCTCGGGGGTCGGTTGGTGATGCGCAGTTGGACTGCGCCGCCGGCGAATGATTCCCAGGCCCCGCGCGGCGCCTGCCGCAGCCAGCACTGGCCAGCCGGCGCGTCTGCCAGTAGTCTGTCCGCCGCGCTGGCGACGCCGGCCCCACGCCAACTGGAGCAAGACATGTACCGAGACACCGTGACCCTCACCGTCAGCGCCGAGCAACGCGGCCGCGAAAGCGAGGCCGTGGACAACCCGAACGTCGCCATCGGCCTGGAAAGCGTCGAGCCGGGCGTGCTCAAGCTGCACTTCGAAGGCCAGCTGGACGCCCCGGAGAACGCCACCCACATCTGTTTCAGCCTGACCATCGGTCTCACCTACTACGGCCCGATCCTCGACGGCGCGGCCAGCGAGAACGGCGGCTGGATGACCTTCGAGAGCGACATGCTCGACCCGGCGCAACTGGCCTGATCGACTCTCCTTCGCAGCCATCCACCATGCGGAAGGCTGCGAAGTGGCACTTTGACACCCATCCCCCGGCGGTCTATAGACAGTTGCAGAACAGACACGGAAGTGGTGGTTCAGCATGTCAACGTCTTCGACAGTTCGCCCCACGACGAGCCTTTCCGGGATATCCCAGGCCCGCTTCCAGGGGACCCTGACACACGCCTCCCCAGCCTTTCGCGGGACGACCTCTCCGCCTGCGCTCTCCCATCCCCCATGACAGCACCCGGCCTGCGTAACGGGTAGCGACCGGTCGAGTTCTGGCGCGCCGGAAAAGAATCTCCACGCGGGAATCGTCATGAAAATACTCGCCCTTCTCGCAGCCTGCCTGCTGGCAGGCTGCGCCGCCAACGCCCCGCTGCGCGATGACAGCGAATCGACCTGCGCCGACATGCGGCCTTGCAGCGACAGCTACTACGAACGCCATCCGAACTACGAGATCGGCTTCGTCGAATACAGCGAGCGCGGCAACGACTTCGCGCCTGCCAGAACGCAACGCCTGATCGACCAGCTAAAGCGCTACTCCGCCCGGGGGGACATCGCCATGGTGGTGTTCATTCACGGTTGGAAGCACAACGCGGGACGGGACGACGGCAACGTCGCCAGCTTCAACAAGGCACTCGCCAATCTCGCCTCCTCCGGGGTGCTGGGCAAACGCAGGCTGGTCGGCCTCTATGTTGGCTGGCGGGGCAAGTCGATGCATGGCCTGTATAGCGAGAACCTGACCTACTGGGACAGGAAGGCCGTCGCCGAGGAAGTCGGCCGGGGTGGCGTCGCCGAGTTGCTCGCCCAGTTGGAACGGATCGATCGCAAGGACAGGAACTATCTGGTGATCGTCGGCCACAGCTTCGGCGGCGCAATCACCCTCGGCGCACTTCACGACCCGTTGCTCGAACGCCTGCTGGCTCTCCAGGACGGTCAGCGGATACGCGCCTTCGGCGACGCGGTAATCATGCTGAATCCGGCGATAGAGGCCAATCAGGGCCTGTTGCTCAAGGAGAACAGCCTCAAGGTCGGCGCCCTGGGAGCCCGGCCGCCGCCGCTGCTGTACGTCATCAGTTCGCACGGCGACAGCGCCACCCACTTCGCCTTCCCGCTCGGCCAATGGGTCGGCGTCAACCTCACCTGGAGCCAGGTGGACCTGGACAGGACCTACAACGGAACCCGCTATCGCCTCCGGGAAGAAGACCTGGATACCACCGCCCTCGGCAACTACAGCCTGTATCGGACCGCCCTGCTGATCGACCGCGAGTGCCCGCTGCCGGATGGCAGCGACAACTGCGCGCCAAGACCGCCCGAACCGCGGGTGATCGACGACACCGATATCGGCAAATGGCGCTTCAGGAGCTTCTGCAGCGTGGACGGCGGCAACGCCGATCCGGCGCTGCCGCGCATGCCCTGCTACAGCAACGAGCCGGTCAACTTCATCTACACCTCGCAGTCCTTCATCGCCGACCACAACGATATCTTCAACGACCAGGTGATTGCCTTCATGGCCACCGCCGTCAGCAAGGCCATCTACGAACGCACGGCTGGCGCCTCCTACTACCGGGAGTGCCACGACCCGGTGCGGAAGAACTTCTCGTTCGGCAAGTGCTTCGACTTCCACTACCTCAAAGCCACGGCCATGCACCGGCGGCTGCAACGGCAACTCTCGGAACCCGGCACCCGCAGCGAACAGGACGTCCTCTATGAAAATCCTCTCTAGCCTGCTCCTGATCGGCTTCGCCGTCGTTCTGCTCGCCCCGCGGATGGCGCCTGCCGCCAGCGCCGCCGAAGACAAGGCCACCTATTGCGGCTCCGGCTTCACCCAGTATCTGGTTCCGGACGACGTCGCGGGCTGCTCGCTCAGCGAGGCCTGCCGCCTGCACGATATCTGCTACGGCCGCTGCGACAAGGACGGCGACCTCTACGGCAGCGCCTACTGCGCGCAAAGCGAAAAGTCCGAAGCCCGCAACATGAGCAAGCAGCAGTGCGACGCCAGGCTGCAGGCCGACATCGCCGCACAGAACGGCAACAGCCACCTATGCCGCGCGGTGGGAGGCGTCTACCGGGTATTCGTGAAGCACCTGGGGCAAGGTCCGTTCAATGGCCGGGAGGCACTGGACATCTACCTGAAGGTCATGCAATCGGCGCCCAGCGCAGCCGACGCCGACGCCCGCCTCGAAGCCATCCATCAACTACAGAAGCAGGGCCTGACCAACGCCAAGGAAATCCGTTACGACGCCGAGCGTATCGTCATCCCACTCAACAGGCCCGTGGAATCGCCGTTGACCAACGGCTCGGACACTCTCGTCCTGCCGCGCACCCTCGACCGGGAACGGCTGCGCCAACTGGACCAGCGGCTCATCCGCCAATGAGCCTCAGAACAGCGCCATCTGCCGGTCGACCAGGGTGGCGAAATCGTCGCCGACGAACGGCAGGATGGCGTCGGCCACCGGCTGCAACTGCTTGCCCACGTAGTGCTCGTAGTCGATGGCCGAACGCCGCGCCTCGAGCGGCTCGGGACCGGCGACGCTGATCACGTAGCTGATCCAGCCGCCGCTCTGGTACTGCCGCGGGCGCCCGCGCTCGAGGTTGTAGTCGTCGGCGATGCGCGCCGCGCGCACATGCGGCGGCACGTTGCGCTGGTAATCGTCGAGGCGCCGGCGCAGGCGCTTGCGGTAGACCAGCAGGTCGTCCAGCTCGCCGGCCAGGGTCCGTCGTACGTAATCGCGCACGTAGTCCTGGTAGGGCTGGCGATTGAAGATGCGCAGGTAGAGTTCCTGCTGGAAGCGCTGGGCCAGCGGCGACCAGTCGGTGCGCACGGTCTCCAGGCCCTTGAAGACCATCTCCTCGCCACCGTCGGCGCGGCGCACCAGGCCGGCGTAGCGTTTCTTGCTGCCCTCCTCGGCGCCGCGCACGGTGGGCATGAGAAAACGCCGGTAATGGGTCTCGAATTGCAGCTCGAGGGCGCTGTCGAGGCCGAATTCTTCTTTCAGGTGCTCGCGCCACCAGTCGTTGACCCGCGCCACCAGCGCCCGGCCGATGGCCGCGGCCTCCTCCTCGGCGCGGGGGCTGCCGAGCCAGACGAAGGTGGAGTCGGTATCGCCATAGATCACCGTATAGCCCTCGGCCTCGATCAGCTCGCGGGTACGGCGCATGATCCGATGCCCGCGCAGGGTGATGGACGAGGCCAGGCGCGGGTCGAAGAAGCGGCAGCCGCTGGAACCCAGCACCCCGTAGAAGGCGTTCATGATGATCTTCAACGCCTGCGAGAGCGGCTGGTTGCGTTCGCGCTTGGCCGCCTCGCGGCCCTCCCAGACCCGTGCGACGATGGCCGGCAGGCAATGCCGGGTACGCGAGAAGCGGGCGCCGCGAAAACCTTCCACCGAGTGCTCGTCGTCCGGCTGGCGCAGGCCTTCCACCAGGCCGACCGGGTCGATCAGGAAGGTACGGATGATCGACGGATACAGGCTCTTGTAGTCGAGCACCAGCACCGATTCGTAGAGGCCCGGCCGCGAGTCCATGACGAAGCCGCCGGGACTGGCTTCCGGGCGCTTCTCGCCGAGGTTCGGGGCGACGAAGCCGGCGCGGTGCATCAACGGCATGTACAGGTGGGTGAAGGCCGCCACCGAGCCGCCGCTGCGGTCCGCCGGCAGGCCGGTGACGGTGGCCCGTTCGAGGAGGAAGTCGAGCAGTTCGGTACGGGCGAAGATCCGCGTCACCAGTTCGCAGTCCTTCAGGTTGTAGTGCGCGAGGGCCGGCTTGTCCTCGGCGAACATGCGATCGATCTCGTCCATCCGCTGGTATGGATTGTCGATCGCCTTGCCTTCGCCGAGCAGGGTCCGGGCGACGTTCTCCAGGCTGAACGAGGGGAAGCTCCAGGTCGCCGAGCGCAGCGCCTCGATGCCATCGATGATCAGGCGGCCGGCCGCCGCGGCGAAAAAGTGGTTGTTGCGGCTGCCGTGCTCGCGCCAGCCCATTTCGTCGCCGCCACGCCCCAGGCGCAGCGGCACCTTCAGGCGCTGGGCATGCTCATGCAGGACGCGCAGGTCGAACTGCACCAGGTTCCAGCCGATGATGGCGTCGGGATCGTGCTCGGCCAGCCACTGGTTGAGACGTTCAAGCAGCCCGGCACGGCTGTCGCAATAGTCGAGGCGGAAATCCACGGCCGCGGCATCGCCGTTGGCCGGGCCGAGCATGTATACCTGGCGCTGGCCGCAGCCTTCCAGGGCGATGGAGTAGAGATCGCCGCGGGCGTTGGTCTCGATGTCCAGCGACACCAGGCGCAGGCGCGGGCGATAGTCCGGAGCCGGCTTCAGGCGCCGGGCGAGCAGGCTGCCGTCGGCCTCGACACTCGCCTCCAGGCTGACCGGCGCGGTGATGAAGCGCTCCATCAGGTAGCGCTCCGGCGGCCGGATATCGGCCTCGAACACCTCGACGCCGGCCTGGCGCAAGCGTTTCTCCAGATTCATCAGCTGGCGATGCTGCTGGCAGTACAGGCCGAGCACCGGCCGCTGCTGGAAGTCGCGCAGCGCCAGCGGCCGCAGCTCGGCGCCAGTCTCCCCGGCGAGCAGGGACTCGACGCGCCCGCGCTGCTCGGCGAGGACGAACGCCACCGACGGCTGCGGCGGCAGCCGCACCTGCCGCGGGCCCTGCTCGGTGGCCAGCCAGAACGCGACTTCCGTGCCGGCCGGCGTATCGCGCCAGTGCCGGGTCAGGACGAACCCTTGCAGTAACTCCACCATCGACCCCGAATCTCTCGCATCCGCCGATTCTACCCGGCCTGCCCTGGGAACGCCGGCATCTTCGGTCAGCCGGCAGCAGCCAGGCGCTTGTAGAAATAGGTGGTGGGACAGGGCGTGCCGTCCGGCATCAGGGCGTAGTCCGGGATTTCCCCGACCCGCGTCCAGCCGGTCTTCAGGTACAGCCGTTCGGCGGCGCTGCCGCTGACCGTGTCCAGCACCAGCAGGGACTTGCCGCAGGCCCGGGCGAGCCGGTCCAGCTCGCCCATCAGCGCCTCGCCGATGCCGCGCCGACGCGCACGCCGGTGCACCAGCATCTTCGCCACGTCGGCGCGGTGCGGCTGGTTCGGCGGTTGGTCGAGGAGCAGTTGCACGGTACCGACGATCCGCCCCTCCGCTTCCGCCACCAGCAGCAGGCGTTCGTCGCCCGCCACGCTCTCGCCGACGCCGTGCCAGAAGGCCAGCGCCCGCTCCCGCGGCAACGGCCACATGAAGCTGACCGAAGCCCCGCCTTCCACGCAGTCCAGCAGTACCTCGGCCAGTTCGTCCAGGCGCGCCAGGATCTCCTCGCCAGCCAGGCGGCGAATCGTCGGTTCGGTCATCGCGGGCAAGCTCCAATGCAAGGTCGAATTTCCAATATATTGGACAGTGACTATCATGGACGAGAAAAATCCGCCAGGGCCACTCATGGATATCGACGAACTGATTGCCCGACGCCTAGCCGCCCTGCGCAAGGAGCGCGAGCTGACCCTCGCCCAACTGGCCGAACGCTGCGCGGTGAGCAAGGCGATGATCTCGCGCATCGAGCGCAACCAAAGCAGCCCCACCGCCAGCGTCCTCGGCCGTCTCGCCAGCGGCCTGGGGGTCGCCCTCTCCGAGCTGCTCGGCGACACGCAGGCGCCGGCAGAACCGCTCTGCCGGCGCGCGCAGCAGGAAGTGTGGGAAGACCCGGCCAGCGGCTACCGCCGCCGCCAGGTCGGCGCTCGCGATCCGCGCAGCGGCTGCGAGATGGTGGAAGTGGAGATCCCGGCGAACGCCCGCCTCGACTATCCCCGCTGGGGCGGCCGGCCCTACCGGCAGCGCCTGTGGCTGGTCGAGGGTGCGCTGCGGGTGGATTACGGCGAGCAGTCGTTCCACCTGCAGCGCGGCGACCGCCTGGACTTCGGCGTCGACCGCGCGGTGACCTTCGCCACCGCCGGGCAAGCCTGCCGCTACCTGCTGGTGATCCTCCACGACTAGTCGTGCGGCTTTTTCCGCCGGCGCTCCGGCGACCAGTCGAGGGCGCCGACCCGGTGCAGGTAGAACAGTCCGACCAGCAGCAGGGAGACGAACAGCGTCGCCTCGACGAAACCCGCCCAGCCATTCTCCCGCAGCGACACCGCCCAGAGGTAGAGGAACGGCATCTCGATGCCGAAGATCACGAACAGCATGGCGACCAACGCGTACTTGACCGAGAAGCGCAAGCGCGACGAGCCGGTGGAATCAACCCCCGACTCGAACGGCAGGTTCTTCGCCCGGCCATGCGACCGGCCGCCCAGAACCCGGCCCAACCCCAGCATGAGCAGGCAAAGGGCGAGCGCGCCGAAGAGGTAGGCGAGCAAGGCCCAGGTCGCGGGAGCGAAGGATGCGTACATGATGGTCGCCCCTCAGCCCTGGCGGGTCGCCAGCTTGAGAATGACGATGCCGGCCACGATCAACCCCACCGCCAGCAGCCGCAACGGGCTCGGGCTTTCGCCGAAGAGCAGGATGCCCAGGGCGAAGGCGCCGACCGCACCGATGCCGACCCAGATGGTGTAGGCCGTGCCGAGGGGCAGGGTTTTCATGGAAACGGCCAGCAGGCCGAAGCTGAGGATCATGAACAGCAGGGTGACCAGGCTCGGCCACAGGCGGGTGAAGCCGGCCGACTCCTTCATGGCCGTGGCCCAGACGATTTCGAAGACACCGGCGAGCAAGAGGTAGATCCACGCCATTTTCAGCCTCTCTGCAGGGTCGTCCCCGCGTAATGAAAGAGGGAAAACGGGTCGTCCCGCTTCCGGCTGAAAGTGCGTGCCGCCCGGGCGGGCGTCAGTCACCGACGGCAGCGATCCTAGCGCGTTGCCGATGCCGGGTGAACGCCTGCGCCGACGGAGTTGTTTCGCCGCGTTTCCGCGCCGCGCCCGCCGGGACGCTCGGCAGGATTGATCTAGACTTTCGCAGGATCGTGCAAGGCGTCCGTTTCGTCCTTCGCGCACACTTCGCCCGATGCATCCCTGCCTGATAAGAGATAACGCCCTGCCCGGGCCTTTCCGTGGAGAATCAGCATGCCCACCTCGCTCGTCCTGAACGGCAAGAACGTCACCCTCGACGTCGATCCCAACATGCCCCTACTCTGGGCCATCCGGGAAAGCGCCGGCCTGCACGGCACCAAGTTCGGCTGCGGCATGGCCCAGTGCGGCGCCTGCACCGTGCAGCTGGACGGCACCGCGGTACGTTCCTGCGTGCTGCCGGTCTCCGCGGTCGCCGGCAAGCGCGTCACCACCATCGAGGGTATCCAGAGCAAGCCCGGCAAGGCCGTGCAGGACGCCTGGGTCAAGCTCCAGGTACCGCAGTGCGGCTACTGCCAGTCCGGCCAGATCATGTCCGCCACCGCGCTGCTGGAGCAGAACGCCAGCCCCAGCGACGCCGACATCGATGCCGCGATGAATGGCAACATCTGCCGCTGCGCCGCCTATGTGCGGATCCGCGCCGCCATCCACGAAG
This sequence comes from Pseudomonas sp. CP-1, assembly GCF_021213715.1. NCBI lineage: Bacteria > Pseudomonadati > Pseudomonadota > Gammaproteobacteria > Pseudomonadales > Pseudomonadaceae > Pseudomonas > Pseudomonas sp. CP-1. The sequence continues at coordinate 14,209 of NZ_JAJQKY010000036.1, read as the reverse complement.
CCGCCGACACCCTGAAGGCCTGACGCCATGAACAGCAAGATCGATCTGAGCAACGCCCTGCCCGGCTCGCGCCGCGGCTTCCTCAAAGGCGCCGCGGTGGTCGGCCTGACCATCGGCTTCCAGTGGAGCGGAGCCCGGCGCGCCCTCGCCGCGGCCCTGCCGGACGCCGGCTTCGCGCCCAACGCCTTCCTGCGGATCGCCCCGGACGACAGTGTCACGGTGATCGCCAAGCACGTGGAGATGGGCCAGGGCGCCTATACCGGTATCGCCACCATCGTCGCCGAGGAACTCGACGCGGACTGGAGCAAGGTCCGCGTGGAAAGCGCGCCCGCCGACGCCAAGCGCTACGCCAACCTGGCCTTCGGCACCATGCAGGGCACCGGCGGCAGTTCGGCGATGGCCAACTCCTGGATGCAATTGCGCGAGGCCGGGGCCAAGGCGCGCGCGATGCTGGTCGAGGCCGCCGCCCGCCAGTGGCAGGTACCAGCCGCCGAACTGCGTACCCGCGACGGCTTCGTCGAACATCCGACCAGCCAGCGCAAGGCCAGCTACGGTTCGCTGGCCGCTGCGGCGGCGGAACTGCCGGTGCCGGAAAAAGTGCAATTGAAGGATCCCAAGGACTTCCGCCTGATCGGTCACCAGGCGCCGCGCGTCGACGTTCCCGGCAAGACCGACGGCAGTGCGCAATTCACCCTCGACGTCAGCCTGCCCGGCATGCTGGTCGCCCTGCTCCAGCGCCCGCCGCTGTTCGGCGCTACGGTGAAATCGTTCGACGCCACGGCGACCAGGGCGATTCCGGGGGTGGTCGAGGTGGTCCAGGTGCCGCACGGCGTGGCGGTGGTCGCCAAGGGCTTCTGGGCGGCGAAGCAAGGCCGCGACGCGCTCAAGGTCGAGTGGGACGAGAGCAAGGCCGAGAAGCGTGGTTCCGAGGCGCTGATGGCGGAGTACCGCAAGCTCGCCGAGCAACCCGGCAAGCCCGCGCGCAGGGACGGAGACGCCGCCAAGGCGGTGGCCGGGGCGACCCGCAGGATCGCCGCCAGCTACGAGTTCCCGTTCCTTGCCCATGCGCCGATGGAGCCGCTGGACGCAGTGGTCAGGCTGACCGCCGACAGCTGCGAGATCTGGGCCGGCGACCAGTTCCAGACCGTCGACCAGGGCAACGCGGCGCGCACCGCCGGGCTGAAGCCGGAGCAGGTGAAGATCAATACGCTCTACGCCGGCGGCAGCTTCGGCCGGCGCGCCAACGCCTGGTCGGACTATATCGTCGAGGCGGTATCGATCGCCAAGGCGCTGGGCGCCAACGGCGTGCCGGTGAAGCTGCAATGGACCCGCGAGGACGACATCCACGGCGGCTTCTACCGGCCGATGTACTACCACCGGCTCGAAGCCGGGCTCGACGCCGACGGCAAGCTGGTCGGCTGGCAACATCGCATCGTCGGCCAGTCGATCCTGGAAGGCACGCCGTTCGCCGCGGTGATGGTCAAGGACGGCGTCGACGCCACCTCGGTGGAAGGCGCCGCCAACCTGCCCTATGCGGTGCCCAATGTCTCGGTCGAGCTGAGCACCACCCAGGTCGGTGTACCGGTCCTGTGGTGGCGGGTGGTCGGCAGCTCGCACACGGTCTACGCGGTGGAAGCGTTCATCGACGAGGCCGCGCAGGCCGCCGGCAAGGACCCCTACCTGTTCCGCCGCGACCTGCTGGCAGAGCAGCCGCGCCTGCGCGGCGTGCTCGAACTGGCCGCGGAAAAGGCCGGCTGGGACCCATCCAGGCCGCTGCCCGCCGGGCGCGGGCGCGGGATCGCGGTGACCGAGGCATTCAAGACCTTCGTCGCCCAGGTGGTCGAGGTCTCGGTGGACAAGGACGGCAAGCTGAAGGTCGAGCGGGTGGTCTGTGCGGTGGACTGTGGCATCCCGATCAACCCGGACGTGATCGCCGCGCAGATGGAGGGCGGCATCGGCTTCGGCCTCGGCGCGATCCTGCACAGCGCGATCACCCTGAAGGACGGCAAGGTCGAGCAGAACAACTTCGACGGCTACCAGGTGCTGCGGATCGCCGAGATGCCCAAGGTCGAAGTGCACATCGTGCCCTCCGGCGAAGCGCCCACCGGGGTCGGCGAACCCGGCGTGGCGCCCATCGGCCCTGCGCTGGCCAATGCGATCTTCGCCGCCACCGGGCAACGCCTGTACAACCTGCCCTTCCCCACCTCCTTCGCCAAGGCCTGAGCGAGACGCACGCCGGCAGCTCCACGGCTGCCGGCGCGGCGCGGGCGGCCCTCCGAGGATCGCCGCCGACCATACGGGTCCCCCCGGTGTCGCGCCGATTTGCCTCCGCCCGGCGTCGGGCGCAGACTTCAGCGTCCATTCGCCCGCGTAGCCAAGCATGACCGAGCCTCTCCCTTCTTCGTCCCTGGGCCCCGCCCTGCGTCGCTGGCGCCTGCTGCATCGGGTCAAGCAAACGCATGCCGCCGAATTGCTCGGCGTGGCGCAATCGACCATCTCGCGCTGGGAGTCCGGTACCCAGGCGCTGCTGGTGGAGGAACGGGCACGCCTGGAGCGTCTGCTCGGCGCCCGCCTGGAAGCCGCCGCCGACCAGGCACTGGCCCGCCTGGTCGAAGCCAACCCGCAACCCGTGCACCTGATCTGCGACCTCACCCATCGCCTGTTGGCCTGTTCGCCGGCACGCGCCGCGCAATTCGGCGTGCCTCTCGGCGAACTGCTCGACCGTTCGCTGTGGCCCTATTGCAGCGAGGAAATCCTCCGCCAGGAAGCCACCCTCGAGGAACTCGGCTGGCGCGAACTGCTGGCACCGCCGGCGCTGGAGTTCGCCAGCGGAGCGAACGCCTCGGCCATCGTGCCGATCCGGCGCAGCCGTTGCCGCTGGACCCGCATGACCCTCTCGGACGGACGCGCGGTGCGCCTGGTGGAAACCCTCTGAACGTCGCCACGGATATTTTATCCATGGACCTTCAGCACCGCCGCGCCTAGGCTTGCAGGCTCGTTTCACCGGTAGCGGAGCCCGCGCCATGTCCCTCGAACTGCTGAGCAACCGCCTCGAATTCCTCCGCGAAGCCGAACGCCTGAAAGACGTCCTGCGCTCCGCGCACACCTCCTCCGGCCGCCCGGAAAGCACCGCCGAACATAGCTGGCGGCTTTGCCTGATGGCACTGGCCTTCGAGGACCAACTGGCCGGCCTGGACCTCGGCAAGGTTCTGCGCATGTGCGTGGTCCACGACCTCGGCGAAGCGATCCACGGCGACATCCCCGCCGTCGAGCAAGCGGCGCACCCGGACAAGGGCGAACAGGAACGCGCCGACCTGTTGCAGCTGACCCGTCATCTGGACACGCCGCTGCGCGATCGCCTGCTCGCCCTGTGGGACGAATACGAGCGCGGCGAGACCGCCGAAGCCCTGGCAGTGAAAGCGCTGGACAAGCTGGAAACCCTGCTCCAGCACACCCAGGGCGACAATCCGGCGGACTTCGACTATGCCTTCAACCTCGACTACGGCCGTCGCTATACCGACCGCGCACCGCTGTTCAAGACCCTGCGCGAGCTACTCGACGCCAGGACCCGACAGCGCCTCGCAGCTCGGCGCGACGCCTAGCGTGCGCCCGCCCGGGCAGCGTTACCAGCGCCACCGCCTACGTAGCTCGCCATGGCTACAGGGAAGCGGCTAGCACGTTTCCCACCGACCGGGGCCTGTCCTGCACGCCTCAGTAAAGGCGCGCCTTGATCAGCGGCCGCAGCAGGTAGTTGAGCACGCTGCGCTTGCCGCTGAGGATGTCCACCTCGGCAACCATCCCCGGAATGATCGGCAATACCTCCTCGCCGCGCTTCAGTTGGCTGCCATCGGTCTTGATCAGCACCTGGTAGTAGGACTCCTTGCCATGCGGGGTGTCCTCCTCGATGGTGTCGGCGCTGATCTGCTCCAGGGTGCCCTTGAGGTCGCCGTAGATGGTGTAGTCGTAGGCGGTGATCTTCACCTTGGCCGGCATGCCGGGAACCAGGAAGGCCACGTCGCGCGGCTTGATCTTCGCCTCCACCAGCAGACGCTCCTCTACCGGGATCACTTCCATGATCGGCTCGCCGGGCTGGATCACCCCGCCGCGGGTGTTGATCAGCACGGTGTTCACCCGCCCGCGCACCGGCGACAGGATCTCGGTGCGGCGCAACTGGTCCTGGCGCTGCTGGACGATCGGTTCCAGGGCGCTGAGATCGGCCTTGCGCTGGGCGCGCTCGGTATAGGCATCCTGGAAATAGGTGCTTTTCAGCTCGGTCAGCTTGCCGCTGAGGGTGGCGATGTCCTGGCTCAGCTTGAGCGCCTCCATCTGGCTCACCGCACGCTTGGCCACCAGCGGGCGAACCAGGTCGAGCTGGCTCTGCGCCAGGTGGATCTGCCGCTGGATCGCCTGGGTGCCCTCCACCAGTTTGTCGCGGCGCGACTTGAACAGCTCGCGTTCGGAACGCGCCAGCGGCCCCTCGGGATCGACGTCCGGCGGGAACTCGATGCTCTTCTTGCCGAGCACCTCGGCGTCGAGCCGGGCAATGGCCGCGCGCAGCACGCTGGCCTGGTTCGCCGACTCCTGGAAGTTGGTGAGGAAGCGCGTCTCGTCGAGGCGCACCAGCGGCTGGCCGACTTCCACCAGGTCGCCCTCCTTCACCAGCAGGCGGTCGAGGATGCCGCCCTCCAGGCTCTGGATCTTCTGGATGCGACTGAACGGCACGACCCGGCCGTCGCCGCGGGTCACCTCGTCCAGTTGCGCCCAGGCCGCCCAGCCGATGAACAGCAGCACGCAACCGAGCAGGGTCCAGAGCAGCGGCCGGTAGACCGGGTGGGTAGCCGCCAGCAACGGGTCGGCCAGTTGCCGGCGCAGGGCGGCGGCGTCGCGTTCAGAGTCCATGGTTGCCTCCTTCGGCGGCCTGCGGTGCCTGTACCTGGTTGCCCTGCACCACCTGCTCCAGCGGGCCGTCCATGATCACCCTGCCCTGGCGCAGGACCACCGCACGCTCGACCAGGGCGAGCATGCTTTTCTTGTGGGTGGTGATGACCAGGGTGCGCTTGCCCAACCATTGCTGCAGGTAGTCGATGACCTGTTTCTCGCTGCCCTGGTCGAAGGCCGCGGTCGGCTCGTCGAGCAGCAGGATCGGAGGGTCCTGTAGCAGCACCCGGGCCAGCCCGACGGCCTGGCGCTGGCCGCCGGACAGGCTGGCATTGCCCTGGATCGGCATGTCCAGCCCCAGCGGGTGGCCGCGGACGAAGGCGCCCAGGCCGACCCCGTCGAGGGTCTCCAGCAGTTCCTCGTCGCCCAGCGCGGCGTTCTCCAGGTTGAGGTTGTCGCGCAGGCTGCCATGGAACAGCGCCACGTCCTGCGGCAGGTAGCCGATACCGCGCTGGCGGTCGGCTGGGTCGATCTGGGTCAGGCTGACGTCGTCCAGCAGCAGGCGTCCCGCCTGCGCGTCGAGCAGGCCGCTGAGCAGGCGCAGCAGGGTCGACTTGCCGGCGCCGTTGCCGCCGAGCAGCGCCACCCGCTCGCCGGCGCGGATGTTCAGGGCCTGCACGTCGACCACCGGCGGGCTGTCGCCGTGGGCCAGGCGCACGCCCTCCAGGCGGTAATGTCCCTGCAGGCGCTCCTTGTGCACGAAGCGCTTGCCCTGGGGGCGCTCCTGCTCGGCGCTCATCAGTTGATCAAGGCCTTCCATCGCCACCTTGGTGTGCTGCCAGCGACCGAGGATGCCGGCCGCCTGCGACAGCGGTGCGATGGCCCGCGAGGCGAGGATCGAGCAGGCCACCAGGCCGCCGACGGTCATCGCGCCCTCGCTGATCCGATAGACGCCGAAGACCACCACGCCGACGTAGCAGAGCTGCTGGACGATGCTCGCCGAGTAGCTCAGGGTCGAGGCCAGGGTATGGGTCTTCATCGCCGTGCTGGCCAGTTCGCCGGTCAGGGTTTCCCACTGGTGCAGGCAGCGGCCTTCGGCGCGGGTCGCCTTGACCGTCTCCAGGTGCTCGAAGGCTTCCAGCAGCACGCCGTTCTTCATCGCCCCTTCGCGCAGGTTCTGCCGCGACAGGTGGCCGAGCAGGCGCTGGGTCAGCAGCCCCGGCAGGATCATCAGCACGCAGGCCACCAGCGGCACCCAGACCACATGGCCGCCGATCACGGCGATGATCAGCAGGAAGATCGCCACGAACGGCAGGTCGCTGATCAGCGCCGCGCTGGACGAGGTGAAGAACTCGCGCACCGACTCGAACTCCCGCACCTGGGTACTGAAGGCGCCCATCGACGCCGGCTTGGCGGCGACCCGGGTGCTCAGCACGCGGGAGAACAGCAGGGTCGAGAGTTGCAGGTCGAGGCGCTTGCCGAGCACATTGAGCAGGTGGCCGCGCATGATCCGCAGGACCCCGTCGAGGACGATCGCCAGGGCCACGCCGCTGGCGAGGATCCACAGGGTGTCGAACGCCGCGTTGGGCACCACGCGGTCGTAGACCTGCATGGCGAACAGTGCCGAGGCGACCGCCAGGACGTTGGCCACCAGCGCCGCGGCGGTGACCTCGGCGTAGGAACGCCAGAGCCGCTTGAGCGGGCCGAAGAACCAGTGCTCGGGCAAGGCGCTGGCGTAGTCGCCGACCCGCCCGTCCGGCCGGTAGCGACACTTGGCGAAGATCGCCGTGCCACTGTACAGCGCTTCCAGCTCGGCCAGCGGCATCCTCTGGCTTCCGCCGTCGCTCTGCGGCACCAGCACCTCGGCGTGCTCGCCGTCGTTGCCCATCAGCACCAGGGCGCGGCCGTCGTCGAGCAGCAGCAGGGCCGGCAGCAGGTAGCGGTCGATCCGGCGCAACGGCTGGCGGGTGACCTGGGCGGTGATGTCGGCGCGGCGCAACGCGCGGGCCACCAGGTGCAACGGCAGGCGACCGTGCTCCAGCGGCATACCGTCCACCAGCTCGGCGTCGCCGAGCGGCCGGCCGAGCTGCCGGCAGAGCAGCAGCAGGCCCTGGCGCAACGGGTCGACGATGGGGTCGTGGTTGAGGATCACGACGTTATCCGGGGTTTTCTCAGCTTCCATGATTCAGCCGGTTCTCCAATAGCGGACCCAACAGGCCGACTTGCGCGGCCGCCCGATACTCGATGCGCTTGCGTTCGATCCGCAGGTTGATCAGTTGCCGCTCTGCCTCGAACCGCTCGCGCTGCACGTTGAGCAGGTCGATCACGTCGCGCCGACCAACCTCGAACTGTTCGCGATACAACTCGCCGACCTGCTCCGACTCGGTCACCTGCTGGGTCAGCGACTGTTCCCGCCAGCGCAGCGTGTCGCCGTTGTCGAAGAGGTTCTGCAGTTGCCGGCGGATGTCGCGCTGCATCGCGTCGGCGCTCCATTTCGCCGATTCCAGGCGCTGCTGCGCGGCGGTCGGCCGGCGGAAGTTGGAAAGCCCCTGGAAGGTGTCCATGCGGAAGCGCAGGGATACCACCGAGTCGCTTTCCGGATGCCCGCCGATCTCCCGGCGCAGCGCGCTGGCCTCCAGGTTCAGTTGCGGCAGCAGCGACGCCTTGGCCTCACGGACCTCGGCCTCGGCGACATTGGCGTCCTCCAGGGCCTTGCGCTGCAAAGGCGATTCGCGGATCACCCGCGCCATATCGCTGGCCGCCAGGTAGCGTTGCAGCGACATAGGCTCGGGCTCCACCAGGTCGGCGGGCTCCTGGCCGACCAGGATCGCGTACTGGTTGCGCGCGTCCTGCAGGTTGCCCTTCTCCAGCGACAACTGCTCCTGGGCCCGCGACAGTTCCAGATTGGCGCGATCCAGCTCGCTGCGGTCGGCGTAGCCGTCGCCGCCGCGCGCCTGGGTCATCTCGCGGATGCCGTCGAGGCGCTGGATGTGTTCGCGCACCACCTCCACCCGGCGCTCCGAGGCGAGCACGTCGAGGTAGGTCTCGACGATATCCAGCGCCGCGTCGTCGCGCGCCACCAGCACCGCCTCGGACAGCTTGCGCTGGGTCGCGCTGGCGCTGTCGACCTTGCTCGTCACCCGCCCCCAGTCGTACAGCATCTGCGACGCGGTGAGATCGTAGACGATCTCGCCGAAGTCGAACTCCTGCGGCCCTCCGGACATCGTCACGGAGGGGTAGTACCCCCCTTTGGCCATCTCCACCTCGGTGCCTGCGCGGTCCGCTTCGGCCATCGCGGATCGTACTTCCGGGTGGATCGCCAGCCCTGCCCTGACCGCCTGGTCGAGGGGCATGGCCGACGCGAACATCGGCAGGCCCAGGGAAAGGAGCCAGATGGCTCCCTTCCCATGCCGCCGTCCCTTGCGCGCGTACTGCCTGCGCCCGCGCATCAGACCACGACCTGTACCGTGTTGTCCTCGATCAGCAGGGTGGTACTGCCGAAGGTGTAGACGTCGTAGGTAATGCCGTTGATCAGTTGCGTGGTACCGGTATTCACCGCACCCACCACGTTCAGGGTGTCGTTGTTCTCGCCGGTGATCTGCAACGTGTTGTTGGCATCGGTGATGGCATCCACCTCCGCCGCGGTCAGGGTCAGCACGCTACCCGAATCGCCCTTGCCGAGGTCGATGCGCTCGAGGTTGCTGAGCGTGCCGACGCCGACGGCGTTGTAGTCGAGGTCGATGCCGTTGGCCAGGACCAGGGTGTCGAACCCGGCGCCGCCATCGATGCTGACGAAATCGGTCGCGGTGATCTGGATGGTGTCGTTGCCGTTGCCGGCCACCACGTGATCGCCGGTGCCCACGTTGAAGATCAGGTCGCTGCCGTCGCCGCCGTTGATGTGCTCCGAACTGCCATTGGCGCCGGACAGCACGTCGTCGCCGGAAGTACCGTTGACATCGATCTGGCCGATATTGAGCGACAGTCCGTTGGGGGTCAGGGTGATCCCGTAGGCGGCGCTGTCGTTGCCGTTGCTGTCGGTGGACACCAGGTTGAACGAGATCTGCGAGCCGAGGTTGAGGATGTCGGTGATGTTCAGCCCCAACTGGGTGAGGATGGTCGGGCTCAGCAGGTTCAGCGAGAAATTGCCGGACGAGTCCGCCTGGATCGGCAGCAATTCGACGTTCAACGCCGGGGTGATGACCCGGATCACCACGCTGGAGTTGGGCTCGGTGGTGCCGCTGAAACCGAAACGCGGGTTCAGCGGGTTGAGGCTGACGTCGAGGCCGAAGTTACCGATGGTCACCGGTTGCTCGATGCTGGTGCCGATGCCGATGCTCGCCGTGTTGCTCGGGTTGCCGGCCGGGTCGCGACCGACCACCGACACCTGGGCATTGAGCAACTGGTCCCAACTGAAGTCGACGTCCAGATCGGTGAGCAGGTTCAGCGACGCCAGCCCGCTGTTGTCGGCGGTCACCGTGGCGGTGGCGGTCACCCCGCCGACGTCGACGGTGACCGTCAGCTCGGTGCCCGGCTCCGCCGAGATGGTCAGGATGTTGCCGACCAGGGACAGCACCGGGGTCGCCGGCGGAATGGTGTCGATGGTGAACGGCACCGGGGTCGACGCGGTGCCGCCGTTGATGTCGGCGGTGACGGTCGAGGCGCCCTCCGGGAACGGGCCCATGCCGCCGGGAGGCGTCAGGGTCAGGGTCAGGTTGCCGGCGGCGATGTCGCCGGCGGTGAGGGTATGGCTGACCTCGGCCTCGTAGCCGTTCTGCCCGGCGAACTTGACCGTGACCACCTGGCCGACCTGCATGGTCGGACGGACCGTCACATCGACCTGGATACCGTCGCCGATCTCCGCGGCATTGATCCAGGTATCGGCGGCTTCCGGCACGCTGATGGTCGGCGGCGCCAGGTCCGGGGCGTTGATGGTGGCCGGCCCGCTGACGTTGCCGGCGGCGTCCACGGCAACCCCGGCGATCAGTTCGCCGGTGATCAGCGGCGGCGCGAACGGCAGGCTGAAGTTGCCGGCGCCGTCGACGGTGACCGTGATCGGGTTGGCGGTGTCGCCGTTGACCACGATACGCACCTGGCTGTTCGGCTCGGCGGTGCCGGTCAGCAGCGCGCCGTCGGCGCTGATGCTCAGCAGCGGAGCGGACGGCGCCACCGAGTCCACCGTGGTGCTGGCCGGACCGCTGGCGTTGCCCGCGGCGTCCTCGGCGACGGCGTTGATCACCGTACCGTTGGCCAGCGGCGTGCCGGGGGTGAAGGTCCAGTTGCCACTGCCGTCGGCGGTGGTCTCGCCGATCGGGTTGCCGTTGCCATCGGTGAGGATCACCTTGGCGCCGACCTCGGCGGTCCCGGTGATCACGCTGCCGTTGCTGGCATTGATCACCGGCGTGGCCGGAGCCACCGTGTCCACCGTGGTGCTGGCCGGGCCGCTGGTATTGCCGGCCNGAGGATCACCTTGGCGCCGACCTCGGCGGTCCCGGTGATCACGCTGCCGTTGCTGGCATTGATCACCGGCGTGGCCGGAGCCACCGTGTCCACCGTGGTGCTGGCCGGGCCGCTGGTATTGCCGGCCGGGTCCTGGGCCACGGCGTTGACCACCGTGCCGTTGGCCAGCGGCGTGCCCGGCGTGAAGCTCCAGTTGCCGCTGCCGTCGGCAAGGGTCTGGCCGATCGGGTTGCCATTGCCATCGGTGAGGATCACCCGGACGCCGGGTTCGGCGGTGCCGCTGAGTTCGACACCATTGCTCGGGTCGATCACCGGGGTGGCCGGGGCCACAGCGTCCACCGTGGTGCTGACCGGGCCGCTGGTGTTACCGGCAGCGTCCTGGGCCACCGCATTGATCACCGAGCCGTTGGCCAGCGGAGTGCCCGGGGTGAAGCTCCAGTTGCCGCTGCCATCGGCGGTGGCCTGCCCTATCGGGTTGCCGCCGCCATCGGTGAGGATCACCGTGGCGCCGGCTTCGGCGGTACCGCTGATCACCGTACCGTTGCTCGGATCGAGCACCGGGGTGGCCGGGGCTACCGAGTCCACCGTGGTGCTGGCCGGGCCGCTGGTGTTGCCGGCGGCGTCCTGGGCCACCGCATTGACCACCGAGCCGTTGGCCAGCGGTGTGCCCGGGGTGAAGCTCCAGTTGCCGCTGCCATCGGCAGTGGCCTGGCCGATCGGGTTGCCGCCGCCGTCGGTGAGGATCACCGTGGCGCCGGCTTCCGCGGTACCGGCGATCACGCTGCCGTTGCTCGGGTTGACCACCGGGGTGGCCGGGGCCACCGCGTCCACCGTGGTGCTGGCCGGGCCGCTGGTGTTGCCGGCGGCGTCCTGGGCCACCGCTTTGACCACCGTGCCGTTGGCTAGAGGTGTGCCCGGGGTGAAGCTCCAGTTGCCGCTGCCATCGGCAGTGGCCTGGCCGATCGGGTTGCCGCCGCCGTCGGTGAGGATCACCGTCGCGCCGGCTTCCGCGGTACCGGCGATCACGCTGCCGTTGCTCGGGTTGACCACCGGGGTGGCCGGGGCCACCGCGTCCACCGTGGTGCTGGCCGGACCGCTGGTGTTGCCGGCCGGGTCCTGGGCCACGGCGTTGATCACCGTGCCGTTGGCCAGTGGCGTGCCCGGGGTGAACGTCCAGTTGCCGCTGCCGTCGGCGGTGGCCTGGCCGATCGGGTTGCCGCCGCCATCGGTGAGGATCACCGTCGCACCGGCTTCCGCGGTACCGGCGATCACGCTGCCGTTGCTCGGGTTGACCACCGGGGTGGCCGGGGCCACCGCGTCCACCGTGGTGCTGGCCGGGCCGCTGGTGTTGCCGGCGGCGTCCTGGGCCACGGCGTTGATCACCGTGCCGTTGGCCAGAGGCGTGCCCGGGGTGAACGTCCAGTTGCCGCTGCCGTCGGCGGTGGCCTGGCCGATCGGGTTGCCGCCGCCATCGGTGAGGATCACCGTCGCACCGGCTTCCGCGGTACCGGCGATCACGCTGCCGTTGCTCGGGTCGATCACCGGCGCGGCCGGCGCCACCGAGTCCACCGTGGTGCTGGCCGGGCCGCTGGTGTTGCCGGCAGCGTCCTGGGCCACCGCATTGACAACCGTGCCATTGGACAGCGGCGTGCCGGGCGTGAAGCTCCAGTTGCCGCTGCCGTCGGCGGTGGCCTGGCCGATCGGGTTGCCGCCGCCATCGGTGAGGATCACCGTCGCACCGGCTTCCGCGGTACCGGCGATCACGCTGCCGTTGCTCGGGTCGATCACCGGCGCGGCCGGCGCCACCGAGTCCACCGTGGTGCTGGCCGGGCCGCTGGTGTTGCCGGCAGCGTCCTGGGCCACCGCATTGACAACCGTGCCATTGGACAGCGGCGTGCCGGGCGTGAAGCTCCAGTTGCCGCTGCCATCGGCGGTGACCTGGCCGATCGGGTTGCCGTTGCCGTCGGTGAGGATCACCGTGGCACCAGCCTCGGCGGTACCGGCGATCACGCTACCGTTGCTCGGATCGATCACCGGGGCTGCTGGCGCCAGCGAGTCGACGGTGGCGCTGGTGGGACTGCTGTTGTTGCCGGCGGCGTCCTGGGCCAGCGCATTGATCACCGTGCCATTGGCCAACGGCGTAGCGGGCGTGAAGGCCCAGTTGCCGCTGCCGTCGGCGGTGACCTGGCCGATCGGGTTGCCGTTGCCGTCGGTGAGGATCACCGTGGCCCCGGCTTCCGCCGTACCGCTGATGACGACTCCGTTGCTCGGATCGATCACCGGCGCCGGCGGGGCGATGGCATCGACGGTGACGCTGGCCGGACCGCTGGTGTTGCCGGCCGGGTCCTGGGCCACCGCGTTGATCACGGTGCCGTTGGCCAGCGGGGTGCCCGGGGTGAACGTCCAGTTGCCGCTGCCGTCGGCGGTGGCCTGGCCAATCGGGTTGCCGCCGCCATCGGTGAGGATCACCGTCGCGCCAGCTTCCGCGGTACCGCTTATCTCGGTGCCGTTGCTCGGATCGATCACCGGCGCCGCCGGGGCCACGCCATCCACCGTGATCACCGCCGGCGCACTGTCGACATTGCTTGGGCTGCGCGCCACCACGTTGACCACCGTGCCATCCGGCAGCGGGATGCCTGGAGTGAAGGACCAGTTGCCGCTGCCGTCGGCGGTGACCTGGCCAATCGGGTTGCCGTTGCCATCGGTGATGATGATGGTGTTGCCGGCGTCCGCGGTGCCGCTGATCACCGAGCCGTTGCTCGGATCCACCTGCGGGATCGACGGCAGTGAGGAATCCACCGTCGTGGTAGCGGGAGGGCTGGTATTGCCGGCGGCGTCGCTCGCGGTCACGTTGACCACGGTGCCGTTGGGCAGTTGCGAGCCGGGCGTGAAGCTCCAGTTGCCGCTGCCATCGGCGGTGGTCTGGCCGATCGGGTTGCCGTTGCCGTCGGTCAAGGTCACGGTGCTGCCCGGCTCGGCGGTACCGTTGAGCAGGTTGCCGTTGCTCGGATTGACCACAGGCGTGTTCGGCGCCACCGCGTCCACGGTAGTGCTGCCCTGCGGGCCGGTATTGCCCGCAGGGTCCTGGGCCACGGCGTTGACCACCGTGCCGTTGGCCAGCGGCGTGGCGGGCGTGAAGGTCCAGTTGCCGCTGCCGTCGGCGGTGGTTTCGCCGATCGGGTTGCCGTTGCCGTCGGTGAGGATCACCTTGGCCCCGGCCTCCGCGGTGCCGCTGATGGTCGTGCCGTTGCTCGGATCGATCACCGGCGCCGGCGGCGCCACCGCGTCCACCGTGGTGGCGGCCTGCGGGCCGGTATTGCCGGTCGGGTCGGTGGCCGTGGCGACGATCACCGTGCCGTTGGCCAGCGGCGTGCCCGGCGTGAAGCTCCAGTTGCCGCTGCCGTCGGCGGTGACCTGCCCTATCGGGTTGCCGCCGGCATCGGTGAGGGTCACGGTGGCACCGGCCTCGGCGGTGCCGCTGATGACGACGCCGTTGCTCGGGTTGATCACCGGCGCCGGCGGCGCGCTGGAATCGACGGTCACCGTCGCCGGCGGGCTGCTGTTACCGGCGGCGTCCTGGGCCACCACGTTGACCACAGTACCGTTGGCGATCGGCGTGGACGGGGTGTAGGTCCAGTTGCCGCTGCCGTCGGCGGTGACCTCGGCGATCGGATTGCCGTTGCCGTCGGTGAGAATCACCGTGCTGCCCGGCTCGGCGGTGCCGCTGAGGCTGCTGCCATTGCTCAGGTTGACGGTCGGCGTGGCCGGCGCGATGGCGTCCACGGTGGTGCTGCCCTGGCCGCCGGTATTGCCGGCCGGGTCGGTAGCGGTGGCGTTGACCACGGTTCCATCCGCCAGCGGCGTGGACGGGGTG
>NZ_JAJQKY010000033.1:0-38454 GCF_021213715.1 Pseudomonas sp. CP-1 | reverse complement strand
TCTTCGTCGTCGCCGGGAGTGGTGCGCATTATAGGGAGATAGAAATTGGCGTCAACACTTATTTGAAACTTTTTAACCCAAAGGTCAGGAAGCCCAGAGGACGCCCCATTCCTCCTTTATAGGCTGGCTTGCCCCGCCCTCTCCTTCTGTTGCCTCATATAAGGAATACGAGCCACGGCTCCGCCGCTTTCGACGAGTGTTCCATGCGCCTCATACATACCTCCGACTGGCACCTGGGTCAGACCCTGCACGGCCAGGACCGCGATCATGAACACGCGCGCTTCCTCGACTGGCTGCTGCGCCAGCTGGAAGAGCAGCGCGCCGATGTCCTGCTGATCGCGGGCGATATCTTCGACACGATCAATCCACCGCTCAAAGCCCAGGAGCGCCTCTACGACTTCATCGTCAGCGCCCATCGGCGGCTGCCGCGGCTGGAGATCGTGATGATCGCAGGCAACCACGACTCCGGCGCGCGCATCGAACTGCCCGCTCCGCTGATGAAACGACTGAACGCCCATGCCATTGGCCGGATCGGCTGGATAGACGAAAGCCTCGATAGCGATCGCCTGCTGCTGCCCCTGCACGACGCGGATGGCCAGGTCGCCGCCTGGTGCCTGGCCCTGCCCTTCCTGCGTCCCGCCGAAGTCACCGGAGGCGGGCTCGGCGACGATTACCTGGCCGGTATCCGCCAGGTGCACGAACGCCTGGTTGCCGCCGCGCAAGCCCGTCGCACGCCGGGACAGGCACTGGTCGCCGTCAGCCACGCACACATGGCCGGCGGCTCGGTTTCCGAAAACTCCGAGCGAAACCTGATCATCGGCAACGTCGAAGCGCTGCCCGCCAGCCTGTTTCCGGAGCAGATCGCCTACGTAGCCCTCGGTCATCTGCACAAGCCACAGAAAGTCGCCGGACAGGAGCGTATTCGCTATAGCGGCTCGCCGCTGCCGCTGTCCTTCGCCGAAGTGAACTATCGCCACCAGGTCCTCCTCGTCACCCTGGAAGGTGAGCGCCTGAAGGATGTACAGAGTCTCCCGGTGCCACGCGCGGTGGAACTGTTGCGCATCGGCCCCGCGCCTCTTGGCGAGGTGCTCGATCGAATCGGCGAACTGGCCGAGGCCGACCTGCTGAACGAACAGCGGCCCTGGCTGGAAGTCCGCGTCATGCTGGATCAGCCGCAACCGGACCTGCGCCAGCAGGTCGAGAGCGCCCTGCTGGGCAAGGCTTGCCGTCTGGTGCGCATCGCCAGCGAGTACCAGCGCCGCGACGAAGAGCAGGCGCCGCTGCTTGGGCTCGACCAACTCACCCCCCAGGAACTGTTCAGCCGCGCCTGGGAAAGCGCCTATGGCTCCGGCCCGGATGCGCAGGCGCTGGATGACTTCGCCAGCCTGCTGCAAAGCGTCGAACTGGCCACCGAAGAGCCCCCGGGGAAATAAGCCGTTCCATGAAGATTCTCGCCATCCGTCTGAAGAACCTCGCCTCCCTCGCTGGCGAGCAGGAAATCGACTTCACCCGCGAACCGCTGTCCAGCGCCGGCCTGTTCGCCATCACCGGTCCGACCGGCGCCGGCAAGAGCACCGTGCTGGACGCCCTGTGCCTGGCCCTGTTCGGCAGCACGCCGCGGCTGGAAAGCACTTCGGCCAGCAGCAAGGTTCCCGATGGCCGGAACGAGCTGTCCAGTAACGACGAACGCAACCTGCTGCGTCGCGGTTGCGCCAGCGGCTACGCCGAAGTGGATTTCGTCGGCATCGACGGCCACCGCTATCGCGCCCGCTGGGAAACCCGGCGCTCCCGGGACAAGGCGGACGGCGCCTTGCAAAAGAGCCAGCAGAGCCTCCAGGACCTGGAGACCCAGCAAATGCTGGCAGCGAACAAGAAAAGCGAGTTCCGCGAACAGCTGGAGCAGAAGCTCGGCCTCAATTTCGCCCAGTTCACTCGCGCCGTGCTGCTGGCCCAGAGCGAATTCAGCGCCTTCCTCAAGGCCAGCGACAACGACCGCGGCGCATTGCTGGAGAAACTCACCGACACCGGCCTGTACAGCCAATTGAGCAAAGCCGCCTATCAGCGCGCCAGCCAGGCCGACGAGCAGCGCAAGCAACTCGAGCAACGCCTGGAAGGCAGCCTGCCCCTGGCCGAGCAGGCCCGGGCCGGGCTCGAGGCGACGCTGGAATCCCACGCCCAGGCGCGTCTCCAGGAGCAACAGGCCCTGCAGCGCCTGGAAGGCCAGCAACAATGGTTCACCGAGGAGCAGCGGCTGCTGCAATCCTGCGAGCACGCACAAGGCCAACTGGCCGAGGCCAGGCAGGCCTGGGACGCCCTGGCGACGGAGCGGGAAACCCTGCAATGGCTGGAGCGCCTGGCTCCGGTTCGCGGACTGATCGAACGCCTGAAGCAACTCGAGCAGGAACTCCGGCACTCCGAGCAGCAGCAGCGGCAGCGCACCGAGCAGCAAGCCACGGGCGCCGAGCGCTTGCAAGGATTGCAGGCCCGCGTGCAGGAGGCGCGCGAGCGCCAGGCCCAGGCCGACGACCATCTGCGTCAGGCCCAGGCGCCGTTGCGCGAGGCTTTCCAGCTGGAGAGCGAGGCCAGGCGCCTGGAGCGAACGCTGGCCGAGCGACAGGAACTCCATCGGCAATCGAACCAGCGCCACGCCCAGCAAAGCGACGCCGCTCGGCAACTGGATATGGAGCAGCAGCGCCATGTCGCGGAACAGGCGCAACTGCAGGCGGCATTGCGCGACAGCCAGGCTCTCGCCGCGCTCGGCGAGGCCTGGGCGACCCACCAGGGCCAGCTCGCCGCCTTCGTGCAACGTCGCCAGCGCGCGCTCGAAAGCCAGGCGCAGCTCCCCGAGCTGGAAAAATCCCTGGCCCAGGCCGGGGAACCGCTCGAACGCTTGCAGGCGCAATGGACCGCCCTCCATGGCAGCGAGCCGGACGACCTGGCGGCACGCCTGGACGAATTGCGCCGGCAGACCGATAGCCTGGAACGACAACAAGCGCTCCACAAGGAATGGCAACAGGCCCTCGACCAACGCACCGGCCTGGCTCGACGCCTGGGCGAACTCGACCAGCGTATGGTCGAGCAGGAGCAGGCATTGCTCGACCTGAAACGACAAGGCAGCCAATGCGCCGAGCAGGTGAAGGCGGCGGAGCAGGCCCTGGAGGTCACCCGCGAGTTGCTCCAGCGCCAACGTCTGGCCCGCAGCGCCAGCGTCGAGCAACTGCGCGCCAGCCTGGTGGACGGCGAGGCCTGCCCGGTCTGCGGCAGCCAGGAGCATCCCTATCACCATTCCGAGCAACTGCTCGCCGCCCTCGGTGAACACGATGACCAGGAGCAGGTCCGCGCCGAGCAGTCCCTCGAGCGGCTGCGACAGACCCTGGTCGGTCTGCGCGAGGGCTATTCCAGCCAGCGGGAAAGACTCAACCAGAGTCGCCAGGAGCAGCAGGAACTGACCGACCAACTGGCCGCGCTCGATCGGCAACTGGACCAATGGACGCTGCCGGAAGAACTGCGACTCCTGCAGCCGTCCGCGCAGTTGGAGTGGCTGGCACAACGCCTGGACGACCTGGCAGGGCAGCGCCAGCAGCGCCAACGAGACTTCGACCGGCTGATCGCCCGCCAGCGCCAGACCCAGCAATTGCAGCAGGAACTGCGGGCCGCCGAGACGATCCTGCAACAGCGTCAGCAGGCGCTGACGGAACAACGGCAGCGCTACGAACATTTGCAGCAGCAGGTCGAGGAGGACAGCCAGCAATTGCGTCCATTGCTCTCCGACGAGCACTGGCAGCGCTGGCAGGCAGATCCGCTGCGGACTTTCCAGGCCCTCGGCGAGTCCATCGAGCAACGCCGGCAGCAACAGGCGCGGCTTCAGCAGGTCGAACAGCGTCTGCAGGACCTCAAGCAGCGCTGCGATGAATCAAGCTGGCAACTGAAGCAAAGCGACGAGCAACGCAACGAAGCCCGCCAGGCAGAGGAAAGGGCCCAGGCGGAACTCGCCGAGCTGAACGGACGCCTCGGCGCTCACCTGGGCCAGCACGCCTGCGCCCAGGACTGGCAACTATCGCTGGAGCACGCCGCGCAAGCGGCGCAGAGCGCTGTCGAGACGCTCCAGGCGCCCCTGGATTCGCTGCGCGAGGAACAACTGCGACTCGCCGAAGCCCTGGAACACCTGCAGCAGCAACGCCAGCGCCAACAGGAGGAGTTCCAGCGCCTGCAGGCCGACTGGCAGGCCTGGCGCGAACGCCAGGACAACCTCGACGACAGCCGCCTCGACGCCCTGCTCAGCCTTTCCGAGGAACAGGCGACGCAATGGCGGGAGCAATTGCAGCGACTGCAAGAGGAGATCACCCGCCAGCAGACACTGGAAGCAGAGCGCCAGGCGCAACTGCTCCAGCATCGCCGGCAGCGGCCGGAAACCGACCGCGAGGCGCTGGAAGACAACCTGCGGCAACAGCGCGAACGCCTGGCCACCAGCGAACAGGCCTACCTGGATACCTACAGCCAGTTGCAGGCCGACAACCAACGCCGCGAGCAGAGCCAGGCGCTGCTTGCCGAACTGGAGCGAGCCCGCGCCGAGTTCCGCAGATGGGGCCGCCTGAACGAACTGATCGGTTCGTCCAGCGGCGACAAGTTCCGCCGCATCGCCCAGGGCTACAACCTCGACCTGCTGGTGCAGCACAGCAACGTGCAGTTGCGCCAGTTGGCGCGGCGCTACCGCCTGCAGCGCGGCGGCAGCGAACTGGGCCTGCTGGTGGTGGACACCGAGATGGGCGACGAACTGCGCTCGGTGTATTCGCTCTCCGGCGGCGAGACCTTCCTGATTTCCCTGGCCCTGGCGCTCGGCCTGGCCTCGATGGCATCGAGCAAGCTGCGCATCGAGTCGCTGTTCATCGACGAAGGCTTCGGCAGCCTCGACCCGGAATCCCTGCAACTGGCGATGGATGCCCTGGACAACCTGCAGGCCCAGGGGCGCAAGGTGGCGGTGATTTCCCACGTCCAGGAAATGCACGAACGGATCCCGGTCCAGGTGCGGGTCCAGCGCGAGGGCAACGGCATGAGCAGCCTGAAGGTGGTCGGCTGAGCCGACCGCCCAGGCGGCACGTCAGAACGGCAGCTCGGTCTGTTCACCCGGAGCATGCGGCGGCTGCTCTTCCCTTTCCGGCCGCAGATGCAGCATCAGCCCGCTGAGCCGGCGTACCTTGCGCCGCACTGCTTCCTCGAACACCCCGGGCAGGCTTTCCACCAGGCTGAACCAGTCGCGGGCGCGGGTGATACCGGTGTACACCAGCTCCTTGGTCAGCACCGGGTTCAGCGCGTCCGGCAGGACCAGCGCGGTATGGGCGAACTCCGAGCCCTGCGACTTGTGCACGGTCATGGCGAACACGGTGTCCACCTCGACCAGGCGGCTCGGCAGGACGAAGCGCACGCCGCCGCTACCGTCGTTGCGCGGGAAGGCCACGCGCAGCGCGAAGCGCAGGCTGCCGTCGTCGTTGCGCTCGGGCAGGCGCAGGGCGATGCCGATATCGCCGTTCATCAGCCCCAGGCTGTAGTCGTTGCGCGTCACCAGTACCGGCCGCCCCTCGTACCAGCCGTGATCGGCCTCGATCAGGCCAAGGCGCAGCAGTTCCGCCGCCACCCGCTGGTTCAGTCCTTCCACGCCCCATGGGCCGCGGCGCAGCGCGCAGAGCAGGCGGAAGGCGTCGAAAGCCGTCAGTACCGACTGCGCCCAGCGCTCCCAGGCGCCATCCTCCAGCGCCAGTCCGGCGGCCGGGCGGCCCTCGGCCAGGCGTTGCAGGTAGTGCCGGTAGCCGTACGGCGTGCCCGGCGCCTGCGGATGACCGTCGACGAACAGCCGGGCGAAGGCTGCATCGCGCTCCCCGCGCAGGCGCAGGTCGAAGAGGTCGGCGGGCGGACTGTCCAGCAGCGCGCGCGCGTCATCGGCCTGTTGCCGGTTGACCAGCCGCGCCAGGCGCCCGATCCCGCTGCTCGCGCCGAAGCGCCGGGAATGCCGCAGCATGACGGTCTGTTGCGCCAGCGGATGCGCCTGCGCCGAACCTTCGCGCAAGCCCTGCCAGGTTTCGCCGCTGACCCGCTGCAACCAGGCGCGGGTCTCGGCGCTGTACCAGCCCTCCTCGGCATCCCGGCAGAGATCGCCGAGCACCGCGCCGGCCTCTACTGAGGCCAACTGGTCCTTGTCGCCGAGCAGGATCAGGCGCGCCTGCGGCGGTAGCGCATCGAGCAGGCTGGCCATCATTTCCAGGTCGATCATCGAGGCCTCGTCCACCACCAGCACGTCCAGCGCCAAAGGGTTGTCCCGGTGGTGGCGGAAGTGCCGGGTATCCGGACGGCTGCCGAGCAGACGGTGCAGGGTAGTGACCTCGGCGGGGATCGCCTGCAACACGTCTTCCGCCAGCGGCAGGGCCCGGACCTGCTGGCCGATGGATTCGGAGAGACGCGCCGCGGCCTTGCCGGTGGGCGCCGCGAGGCGGATGCGCAGCGGCTGGCCGGCGACTACCGCCGGTGCCTGGAGCAGACCGAGCAGGCGCACCACGGTGGTGGTCTTGCCGGTACCGGGACCGCCGGTGATCAGGCTGAAATAGCCGCGGGCCGCCAGGGCACAGGCCAGCTTCTGCCAGTCGGTGACGCGCTGGCCGTCTTCCGTCGGCGCCTGCGCGAACAGCGCGGCCAGGCGCGGCGCCAGGTCTGCGGCCAGGGGCGCCTGCCGACCCAGGCGCTCGCGCAGGGCCAGGGCGATCTCCAGCTCGTGCCGCCAGTAACGACGCAGGTAGAGACGCTGAGCGCAAAGCACCAGCGGCGAGGTCGCCGTCTCGCTCGGCTCGGGATCGCCTGGGCGCTCGTCGACCACCTCCACCAGCGATGACGCCGCCAGGGCCTCGCGCCAGGCGTCGAGGCGCACGCCACGCAGCAGTTGCGACGGCAGCAGCACATCGCGGCCTTCGTCGCCTTCCGGCGGCAGCGACAGTGCCGCGTCAGGCGCGCCGAGGGTCGCCTCCAGGTCCAGGCAGACGTGCCCGTGGCCCAGTTGGTGGCTGGTCAGCGCTGCCGCCAGCAGCACCCGGGGATCGGCCTGCGGCTGCAACTCGACGAGGAAGGCGACGAACGCCCGGTCCAGCGCCCGCAGCCAGCCGCGCGCCACCCACAGGTCGAGCTGGCGCAGCAGGTCGTGGCGTGCCGCCAGCGGTTGCGCTACCTGGTCGTCGCGGCCATCGCGGACTTCGCCGGCCAGTTGCTTGAGGGTCGGATTCATCGCTCGGCTCCCGGCTGGCCGCTGAACAGCGCGTCCAGGCGTTCGATCAGTTCCCGCGGCGGGCGCTCGAAGTGCAGGCCCTGGGTCGCCGCGCGGGCGCCGCGGAGGAACAGGTACACGGCGCCGCCCATGTGGCGGTCGTAGTCGTAGTCGGGCAGGCGCGCCTTCAACTGCCGGTGCAGGGCCAGCAGGTACAACACGTACTGCAGGTCATAACGGTTCTCCAGCACCGCGGCGGTCATCGCTTCCGGGCTGTAGGCGCCATCGTCGGCGCCCAGCCAGTTGGACTTGTAGTCGGCCACGTAGAAACGCCCCTGGTGCTCGAAGACCAGGTCGACGAAGCCCTTGAACATGCCGTTCAGCAGGGTCGGCGCCAGCGTCGGACGCGCCGCGCCGCCAAGGGTATGGCGCCGGACCAGGGCGTCGATCGCCTCGGCCTGGACCTGGTGGGTGGCGAACCAGAACTCCATTTCCACCTGGTAGGCGACCAGCCCGGCCAGGCTGGTTTCGCCACCGGGCCAGCGCAGCGGTTCGGCGAGATACTGTTCCAGCCACAGATCGAGCGGTTCGGCCCAGTCCTTCCAGCCCCGCAGGTCGCAGCGTCGCGCGACCAGTTCGCGGCGCCGCTGGGCATCGGCGCGCGCCACATCGAAGCCTTCGCGGCCGGCCCATTCGAGCAGCCCGTGGAGGAAGGTGCCGGGAGCCGGTCCGCGCGGGAAGCGATGCAGGTCGTCGCGCATCTCGCTGGCGTGCGCGACCGGCGGCTGTTCGGCGGAACGGCCTTCTTCGTGGAAGGTGGCTTCCTCGGCGCTGATCGGCTCCTGCGATTCGTCGCTCTCCAACGCCTCGTCATCGTCCAGCCCGGCGGAGGCCTGCAATTGCAGGCCGGAATAGCTGGCGACCCACCACTTCTCGCGGCTGCTGCGGCGGGTTTCGCGGGCCTGCCCAAGGCCCTGGCCGCGCCCTGCGACATAGCGTTCGGCGTCCGCCTCGGGGGCCGGCTCGACGACGATCTCCCGGCACTCGCCGCGCAGCGCGGCGAGGCATTGGCCGAGGCCATCGCTACCGATGGTCGCGCCGCCGGCAAGCAGGTAGCCCAGGGCCCCCTTGTGCAACTCCGGCGACTTACTGTTGCTCGCCACCAGCGGCGCGATGCCCAGCCACACCGAATGGCGAGCGCGGGTCAGGGCCACGTAGAGCAGGCGCATGTCTTCGCCGAGGCGCTCGTCGTTGGCCTGCTCGTAGGCCCGCGCAGCCTGCTCCTTGCGCCGCGCCAGCTCGATGACCCGCCCTGCAGCGCCATCCTCGTGGAAACTCGCCGGCGCGCCGCTGTTGCCGTCCAGCTCCCTCCAGCTGCAGATGAAGGGCAGCAGCACCAAGGGGTATTCCAGCCCCTTGGACTTGTGGATGGTCACCACCTTGATCAGGTCGGCGTCGCTTTCCAGGCGGAGGATCTCTTCGCTCCCCGGACTCTGCACCTGCTCGGCCAGATGGCGGATCAGCGCGTGCTCGCCGTCCAGCTCCACCGCCGCGCGCTGCAGCCACTCGGCCAGGTGCAGCAGGTTGGTCAGGCTGCGCTCGCCATCGGCGTGCCGCAGCAGGCGCGCCGGCAGTTCGAAGTCGGCGAGCAGGCGCCGCAGCATCGGCAATACGCCCTGGGCCTGCCAGGACCGGCGATAGTCGCGGAAGCGCAGGACCATCCGTTCCCAGAACAGTTCGTCCTGGTTCAATCGCTCCAGGGTCGCCCAGTCCAGGTGCAGGCTGCGGGTAGCCAGGGCGACCCGCAGCAGCGCATCGGCGCCGGGGTCGGCGCAGGCGCGCAGCCAATGCAGCAGGTCGGCGGCCTCCTGGCTGTCGAACACCGAGTCGCGGTCGGACAGGTAGACGCTGGCCAGACGCCGCGCCGCCAACGCGCTACGGATCGCCTCGGCCTCGGCGCGACCGCGGACGAGGATGGCGATATCCGCCGGGCGCAACGCCCGCCAGCCGCCCTGCTCGTCGGCGAAGCCGGCGCGGCCCAGGTCGGCCAGGCTCAGCCAGCGGCGGATGGCGCTGGCGCTGCGCTCGGCCATTTCCTGGCGATACGCCGCGGAGCCGAGCACGCCGGCTTCGGCGTCAAGGTTCCAGAACGTCATCGCCGGCGCCTCGGCACCGTCGATCAACAAACGTTCGGCGCGCCCCTGGGCGTCCACCGCATGGAACGGCACCGGGTTTTCCAGCCCCTCGCGGGCGAAACGGAAGGCGCCGCGCGGATGCTCTTCGGCGAAGGCGAAGCAGCGGTTGGCGGCCGCCACCATGGCGGCGGTCGAGCGGAAGTTCTTGCCGAGGGTGTAATGCCGCCCGCGAGTGGCCTCGCGGGCGCGCAGGTAGGTATGGATGTCGGCACCGCGGAAGGCGTAGATCGCCTGCTTGGGGTCGCCGATCATGAACAGGCCGGTCTCCCGCGCCTGGGGCTCGCCGGGATCGGCGGCGATCCGGTAGATACGCTCGAAGATCCGGTACTGCACCGGGTCGGTATCCTGGAACTCGTCGATCAGCGCCACCGGGAACTGCTCGCGGATCAATTGCGCCAGGCGCTCGCCACCAGGCCCCTGCAAGGCGCGGTCGAGGCGGCTGAGCAGGTCGTCGAAGCCGATCTCGGCACGCCGCTGCTTCTCGACCTCCAGTTCGCGCCCGACTTCGCCCAGCGCGTGCAACAACAGGTGGGGAGCGAGATCGGGACGCTCTTCCTGATGCGCGGCCCAGGCGTCGATGGCCCTTAGCGCGGCATGCTCGGGCGCCACGCGCTTGGCGGTGAGCTTGATCCGGGTCTGGCCGAACTTGCCCAGGTTGGCCGGCTGCTCGCCGCCCTCGCTCCAGTCCGCCAACGCTTGCAGCCAGGCGTCGAAGGTCTCGTCGCTGTCCTTGCCGCGATAGCTGTTGCCGTTCAGGTAGGGACGCAGGTCGCGCAGCAGCGCTTCCAGTTCGACGCGCGCTGCGCGCCAGGCGGCGCGGGCCTGCGCGTCCAGTTGGTCGAGCTGGCGATACCAGTCGCCGCCCTGCTCCAGCAAGGCTGCCAGTGACTCGGGCGCACTCAGCGCCTGGTCGGCGTAGCGGAAGTCGGCGTCCTGCCGCGCCAGCAGCGGCTGCAAGGCCTTGCCCAGCGCCTCCGGCCCACTGTAGCAACTGGCCACGGCTTGCGCCGCCGGAGCCGTCAGGCCGTAGAAGTTGCGCCGCCAGTAGTCCCGCACCACTTCGGCGAGCAATTCGCTCTGGTCGGTTTCCAGGTTCTGGGTGAACAGGCTGCCGCTGTCGAAGGCGTGCTCGCGCAGCATCCGGTAGCACCAACTGTGGATGGTCGATACCGCGGCCTCGTCCATCCACTCCGCGGCCAGGCGCAGCAGGCGCGCGCAGCCCGGCCAGCGCTCGGCGGGATACTGCTGGCGCAACGCGACCAGCAGGCCGTCGTGGCGCTCCTGCGGCTCGGCGAAACAACGCGCCGCTTCGCCCAGGCGGCTGCGGATACGCTCGCGGAGTTCCTGGGTCGCCGCATCGGTGAAGGTCACCACGAGGATTTCCGGCGGGCTCAGCGGCCGGCCGAAAGCGTTCTCGCCGCCATGGTCGAGGACCAGGCGTACGTATAGCAGGGCGATGGTGAACGTCTTGCCGGTACCGGCGCTGGCCTCGATCAGGCGGCTGCCGTGCAACGGGAAATCCAGCGGATCGAGGGCCACGGGCATCTGCTGCTGGCTCATGCCTGCTCCTCCGCGCCACGTCCCAGGGCAGCCAGCAGCGGCGCGTAGAGCTGCTCGGCCCAGTGCGCGAACTCACCGCTGGCGAGCAGCCGGTCGAAGTCCGGATAGACCCGAGCCAGCGCCGGCGAGGCGTCCACCTCGCCCCCCATGCCGAACCCTCCCTCGTAGCGCTTGCGCGCCTCGCGCATGGCTTTCTCGGGCTCTGCGGCGCCACCACTGGCGAGCCAGGCGAAAGCGGTCCGGCAGGCCAGCGGCAACGGCTGGCGCATGCCCTGGAGCCAGGCGTCGATCAACTGGTCGAGGTACTCGCCGGCGCGCTCGCTCGGCAGCGGCGGAATCTCCAGGGTGCCGGTCTGGCTCACCAGCACGCTGCTCACCGGCTGGCCGAGACGTTGCAGGGCGAGGTGCTGCAACCAGTGGCGTACCAGGCTGTGCCACTTGAAGCTGCGCCCCTCATGGAGCTTGCCGCTGAGCAATTGCAGGCGCGCCAGGCGCCCGGAAGCGTCGCGACGCAAGCCGCCGAGCCAGTCCTCCAGCTCCAGCCCGGACGGATGGCGATGGCGCAACTCCTGCTGCTGCTCGACCGCCTCCGGCCAGCGCTCGATTTCCTGGCGGTAGCGCCAGAGCAGGTCGGGCAGCGGTTGCAGCAAATGGCGCGCGGAGAACTCGCCGAACGCCGCCAGCGGCAGGCGACCCTGTCGCCGCAGTCGCTCGACCTGGGCCTGCAACTGCACCGGCAGGCCCTCGGCATCCCAGTCCCGCTCGACCCAGCGCTTCATGCGTTCGGTCAGCTCGAATTGCAGCTTCCAGTTGTCCAGCGCGTCCAGTTCGAAAGGCTCTTCGTCGTTGCCGGTCAATTGCTCGTCGTCGAAACGCACCTTGAGCCGCTGCTGGAAGAACGCATTCACCGGGTTGGCGAGGAACTCCGCCAGCGCTCGCAGCCCCAGCGCGCCCTCCAGCTCCA
Source organism: Pseudomonas sp. CP-1 (assembly GCF_021213715.1). Lineage (NCBI taxonomy): Bacteria > Pseudomonadati > Pseudomonadota > Gammaproteobacteria > Pseudomonadales > Pseudomonadaceae > Pseudomonas > Pseudomonas sp. CP-1. The sequence continues at coordinate 26,492 of NZ_JAJQKY010000033.1, read as the reverse complement.
GCGGCGCCAGGGGCGCTTCGGCGTCGGGAGCGCCGATCTCGTCCTCGCGATGGACCTCGCGCCACTCGCGGGCGTAGGTGAACAGGCCATCGACGCCCTGCTCCGGCGCATCGTGAAAATACCGGCGGCTGAACGGCTGCAGCGGATGCTCCTGGGTCAGGGCACGCAGCAGCGCCTCGCCATCGCCGTCCGAGTCCAGGCGCCAGCCGGCCACCAGGTGATCGCGCAACTGGCCGATCAGCACCGAGGGCGGCCGCTCGCCATTGTCGCGGATACTCCGCCCCACCCAGCTCACGTAGAGTTGCTCGCGCGCCGAGAGCAGCGCCTCGAGCAGCAGGTAGCGGTCGTCCTCGCGCCGCGAGCGGTCGCCGGGGCGGTAGTCGTTGCGCATCAGGTCGAAATCCAGCGGCGACTGCTGGCGGGGGTAGTCGCCATCGTTCATGCCAAGCAGGCAGACCAGCCGGAACGGGATCGCGCGCATCGGCATCAACGTGCAGAAACTCACCGCGCCAGCCAGGAAGCGCTGGTTCAGGCCGCCCTGGTCCAGGCCGCCGAGCCAGGCCTCGCGTATCACGCTGATCGGCAGCGGCTCGGCGAAGACCGCACAGGCGCAGTGTTCCTGCCAGCGCTCAAGCAGTTGCAGGAGCTGGGTGAGGAGCAGTTCGTCGCGCTCGTCGTGGGCCTCGAAGAACACCGTGAGCAGGGCCTGCAGGCGCTCGCCCCACTGCGCCGGGGTGGCCGGTTCGGCCAGCTCCGCGTAGGCCACCTCGAGGCGCTCCAGCAGCACAGCCAGCGGGCCTGCCAGGGCGGCGTCCAGGCCACCGACCTCATCGTAGGGCTGGATGCCTTGCAGGGCCGCGCCTTCGCCGACCGCGTAGCCGAGCAGCATGCGCCGCAGACCGAAGCGCCAACTGTTGCCCTCCAGTCCCGCTGGCAGGCCGAGACGCTCGCGCTGCGCGGCATCCAGCCCCCAGCGCACGCCGGCGCCTTCGATCCAGCGGTGCAGGGTCGCCAGGTCGGCCTCGTCGACGCCGAAACGCCGGCGCAATGCCGGGACGTCCAGCAGGTCGAGGATCTCGCTCACGGCGAAACGGCTGTCGGGCAGTTTCAGCAGGTGCTCCAGGGCGATCAGCAGCGGCTCGCGACCGCGCTGTCCCTGGTCGGCCAGGGTATAGGGAATGAAGCGCTGGTCGTCGCGCGGCACCTGGCCGAACACCGCCTCGATGTGCGGCGCGTAGGCGTTGATGTCGGGGACCATGACGATCACGTCGCGCGGCTTCAGGCTCGGATCGGCGTTGAAGCGGGCGAGCAACTGGTCGTGGAGGATCTCCACTTCGCGCTGCGCGCTGTGGGCCACATGGAAGCGGATCGAGGCGTCACTCCGCGGCGCCACCGGCGGCCAGTGCTCGCGGGTTTCCGCCAACGGGCGCAGTTCGAGGATATCGTCCTGCAACTGGCCGAGCAGCCCGTGCGGGGCCTCCTCGCTGAACAGGTCGATGCGCCCGCCGTTGACCTCGCCGAACAGGTTCCGATAGCTGTCCGGGTCGTCGTAGCTGTCGAGCAGGTTGATGTAGTCGCGGCCCTGCTTGCCCCAGGCCGCCAGCAACGGCTGGGCATGCTGGTGCTGGCGGTCCTCGTCGAGGTCGGCGGGGACGCCGGCGCGGCGCTGCTGGCGGCGGTACTCGTGGCGCAACAGGTCCTTGTCGGCGACGATGTCGGCCCAGTGGTGGCGACAGGGGTTGTGCACGCAGAGCAGCACCTGGCTGAACCTGGCCAGGGCGGCCAGTGCCTCGAGGGTCTGCGCCGGCATCGAGGAAATCCCGAACACCACTACTCGTCGCGGCAACGCGCGCGGCGCCGCGCTGGCGAAGCGCAGCGCCTCGATGAAGCGCCGGTGCACGCCGGAGCGGCTGCGGGCCAGGCTATCGGCACCGACGTCGGCGAGCAGCGCGCGCCACAATTCGGCCTGCCAGCGCTCGTCGGCACCGAGCGGGCGCGCCTGCCCGTTCGCCGTGCGCAACTGGTCGCGGCCCTGGCTCCAATCGTCGAGCCAGTCGCCGCGATAGACCTGGTACTGGTCGAACAGGTCGGCCAGGCGCTCGGCCAGTTGATGACGCTTGCGCAGGTCGGCATCGTCGGCGAGGAAACGTTGCAGGGTGCGGAACTCGGGACGCTCCAGCAATCCGGGAAGCAGACGCATCAGGCGCCAGGTCAGCGGCGCCTTGTCCAGTTCGGAAACCTCGGGAATGCTTTCGCGGCCCAGCACCGCGCGATAGGCCTGCCAGAGGAACTGCGCCGGCAACTGCACCTCCAGCGCCGCGGCGATGCCGCCACCGCCGCCGCCGTCCTCGCGGGGATCTTCGGCCAATGCCAGCTTCAACCATTGGGCGATGCCGTTGCTGTGCACCAGGACCCGCTCGCTTTCCAGCGGCGCCAGCGGATAGCGGCGCATCCAGGAAACGGCGAGGTCGCGCAGGTCGTCCAGGCGATTGCCGTGGACGATCATGAATCCGGGCGTGAGGGCGGTGGTTCCCAAGGGTTCTGGCATCGGTACGGCTATTCCTGGCGCAAGGCTCTGGCGAAAGAGGTCAGGATCGGGCGGCGACGAAGCGTCGTTCCAGTTCGAGGCTGTCGGCCATGCGGAAATCGCTCCAGCGCTCGCTCAGGCCGAGATGGCTGTCCGCCTGGCAATCCGGGGCACTGGCGCAACGGCGGGTGAAGGTGTTGACCACCTCGACCATCTCCTCGCGCTCGGCGCCGACCAGCAGCGCCGCGTGCGCCAGCACCACCGGCCGGCCGGCGCCGTTGCGCCGCCAGCGTTGTGCGGTCCCGGCGAGCTTGCGCCCATCCAGGGTGACATTGTAGCGGCCGTCGCAGAAGGAACCGGCCACGGCGCCCACGCCGGCGTCCAGGCCGCGCTCGCGGAGCCAGTCGCAGATCGGCTGGCACAGCCGCAGGTAGGCGGTTTCGATACGGGTCTGCTCGTTGTCGCCGGGCCCCAGCGCATAGGACAGGGCGATGTTCAGCACGCCCGGCGATTGCGGCACCGGCTCGCCGCCGGTATCGCGCAGCAGCACCGGCCAGCCGCGTTCGGCGACCGCTGCGCTGGCCGGCGCGAACCCTTCCAGGCGCTCCATCCGGCGCGGCATGACCAGCGCCCGATCGCACGGCTGCCAGAGCAACAGGCCATGCTCGCGGGCACCGCCACACACCTCGTCGAGCAGGGCGCGCTCGGCGTCCAGCCCATCCTGCACGGAAAACACTTCGACCACGATTCTTCCTCTTCCAGGCTGGCACGGCTCGGCTCCCGCGCGGGGAGCGCTGCCTATGATAGCCAGTGGCGGCGCCTCCGTGCGCCGTAATCGCGAGGAAGTTGCCGGGAAATCAGCAGGTTGCCGAGCGCAGGCGGGCCGGGCGGCGCTGCCAGAACTCGGCCAGAAGGACCCCGGCCAGGGTCAGCGCGCCGCCGACCAGGTGATGGACGGTCAGGCGCTCGCCGAGCACCAGGGTGGCGATGCAGGCGGTGATGATCGGCAGCAGGTTGAAGAACAGCGCCATCCGGCTCGGCCCGAGACGGGCGACACCGTGCATCCAGGCCAGCGCGGCGACGATCGAGGCGAACAGCGCGGCGTACAGCACCAGCGGCAGGTTGGCGGCGTTCAGGCCGGTGCGCGGCGACAGCAGGTACAGCGGCAGCAGGGCGAGGATCGCCACCAGCACCTGCAGGTAGAGCAGTTGCATGGCCGGCAGCTTCAGGCTCCATTTCTTCAGCAGCACGCTGTACACCGCATAGGCCAGGGTGGCGACGATCATCATCGCGTCGCCGAGGTTCACTCCATGCTCCAGCAAAGCGCCGAGATGGCCCTGGGAGATCACCAGCACCACGCCGGCCAGCGACACCAGCGCGCCGAGCAGCGCCCCGGCGTTCAGCCGGTGGGCCAGGATGCTGCTGGCCAGGCCCAGCGACATCAGGGGCATCAGCGACAGGATGATGCCCATGTTGGTGGCGCTGGTCAGCGCCGCCGCGTAGTAGGCCAGGCTCTGGTAGACGGCCATGCCGAGCAGGCCGAGGACCACGAACTTGCCGAGGTTGGCGAGGATGTAGCGGCGGTTGCGCAGCACCGGGCCGAGCATGAAGGGCGTCAGCGCCAGGCCGACCAGCAGCCAGCGGAAGAAACCGATCTCGGCGGGCTGGATGATCCCCACGGCGAGCTTGTTGACGACGGTGTTGCCGGCCCAGATGAACACGGCCAGCAGGGGAAACAGGTATTGCATGAGGGTTCCGCACTATGAAAAAGGAATATGCGGCCATTCTGAGCCAGTCCGAATACAGACGTATAATGAATTCCAGACAAACCACCCGTAGGTTCGGACATGTCGACCACCACCCTGCTGCGCCTTCCCGATCTCCAGGGGCAGTCTTTCGACGTCTATTTCCGCTATGACGAGTTCGGCGCCGACACCCATTCGCCGCCGCACACCCACGCCTGGGGCCAGCTCAACTATGCAGCCCATGGCGTGATGCAGCTGGAGATCGACGGCCAGCGCTTCCTCTCGCCTCCGCAATACGCGGTATGGATACCACCGGAGCGGGTGCACAGCTGCTACAACAGCCAGGCCATCGTCTACCGCTCGCTGTACCTCTCCACCGAGCTGTCACGACGCCTGCCGGCGACACCCTGCACCCTGGCGATCAGCGCGATCCTCAAGGCGATCCTCTCGGACTTCGCCGAGCGCGGGGTCAACCTGCCGACCTCGGCGCAGGACCTGCGCCTGGCCCGGGTCGTCATGGACCAGCTGGAATGCGCCCAGCCCCACGACGACTACCTGCCCTACGGCCGTACCCCGGCGCTGCGCGAGGTGCTCGACGCACTGCAGGCCGAGCCGGGCGACAACCGCTCGCTGGCGCAATGGGCGCAGCAGGTGCACAGCACCGAGCGAACCCTGGCCCGACACTGCCAGCGCGAACTGGGCATGACCTTCGGCGAATGGCGCCAACGCCTGCGCTTCCTCGCGGCCATCGAGGCGCTGGAAGCCGGCAGGGGGATCCAGCAGATCGCCTTCGACCTCGGCTACAGCAGCCCCTCGGCGTTCATCTCGATGTTCCGCCGGCTGGCCGGCACCACGCCGGAACAATACCGCCTGGCCAGCCGCGCCCAGGACATGCCGATGCTGTAACCCGCCGTGCATGCGATGCGGCTATGCTCGCAGCAGCCGCCATCCGGAGTTCGCATGCCAACCGCCAGCCGCCATCCCGACACTGCCCTCGCGGTGTTCCTCGCCTTCCTCAAGCTGGGCTGCAGCGCCTTCGGCGGGCCCATCGCCCACCTCGGCTATTTCCGCGACGAGTTCGTCCGCCGCCGCGGCTGGCTGAGCGAAAGCAGCTACGCCGACCTGGTCGCCCTCTGCCAGTTCCTCCCCGGCCCCGCCAGCAGCCAGGTTGGCATGGCCCTCGGCCTGGCCCGCGCCGGCTACCCCGGCGCCCTCGCCGCCTGGCTCGGTTTCACCCTGCCCTCGGCGCTGCTGCTGGTACTCTTCGCTCTCGGTCTGGGACGCTGGGGCGCGCTGTTGCCCGAGGGCGTGCTGCATGGCCTGAAGATCGCCGCGGTGGCGGTGGTGGCCCAGGCGGTCTGGGGCATGGGCCGCAGCCTGTGTCCGGATCGCCCGCGCCTGGCGCTGATGGCGCTGTCCTGCGCGAGCGTGCTGGCCTGGCCCACGGCCTGGGCCCAGGTCGCGGTGATCGCCGGTGCCGGCCTGGCCGGCCTCGCCCTGTTGAAAACGGAAGCCGGGGAAGGCCACGAGCGGCTGCCGATCGCCATTGGCTACCGCGGCGCGCTGCTGTTCCTCACCCTGTTCGCCGTGCTGCTGGTCTGCCTGCCGCTGGCCGCGCGCCTCTGGCCGGAACACTGGCTGCGCCTGCTCGATGCGTTCTACCGGGCCGGCTCGCTGGTGTTCGGCGGCGGCCATGTGGTGCTGCCGCTGCTACAGGCGGAAGTGGTGCCCAACGGCTGGGTCGACGGCGATACCTTCCTCGCCGGCTACGCGGCCGCCCAGGCGGTACCGGGCCCGCTCTTCACCTTCGCCGCGTTCCTCGGCGCAGCCTCGGGCCCGGCGCCGAACGGCTGGAGCGGCGCGCTGCTGTGCCTGCTGGCGATCTTCCTGCCGTCGTTCCTGCTGGTCGCCGGTGCCTTGCCATTCTGGGAACGCCTGCGCCACGAACAGCGGGTACGGGCAACGCTGGCCGGGGTCAACGCGGCGGTGGTCGGCCTGCTGCTGGCGGCGCTGTACCAGCCGCTCTGGACCGAAGGCATCCTGCGCCCGGCCGACTTCGCCCTGCTGCTCTTCGCCCTGCTGGCCCTGCTCGCCTGGAAGACGCCGCCCTGGCAAGTGGTGCTCGCCTGCGCCGTGGCCGGCGGCCTGATCGCCGCAGCCGGCTAGCCGTTCAAGGCCAGGCTCAGCCCCTGCGCCGCCGGCGCGGCCGCCTTGCCCGGCTCCGCGCCCTCCGGCCGATAGCCGAGGCGCAGGCCGCCCCAGTGCTTGCCGTGGATGAAGATCGGCACCGAAAGATCGTGCATCAGCTCGCCGGTGTCACGGGTGTAGGTCTGTAGCAACAGCGGCTGCTGGTGGCTGCCGCAGCGAATCCCGGTGCGGTCGTTGAACAGGCGCTTGCTGCGGCTGCGCAACGCGTCCGTCTGCGGGTCGCCGCTGGGCGGATGGGCGAAGGCGCGATTGTGGGTGGGCACGTAGCCTTCGGGGGTACAGGCGATGGCGAACACCAGGTTGCGGTTGCGCTCCAGCAACTGCTCCTGGATGCCCGGCAGGACCTGGTCGGTGTAGCTGTCGAAGCGGGTCCGGTACTTGGTCGGCTGGGTATTGGGCAACGGCTGGTAGCTGCGGTCGAACAGGTCGTCGAGGTCGATGCGCCCGCTGCGCACGTCCTCCTCGAAGCGAGCGGCGATAGCCGCCGCGCCCTCCCGGGCGAGGTCGTAGACCGACTGGTGGTAGGCGTCCAGGCTGACCTCGGCGAGGCGCTCGCTGATCACCTCGGCCTGGTTCTCCAACTGGCTGGCGGCTTCGCCGAGGCGCAGGGTCTGTTCCTCGCTGGCGCTGAGGTCGCCGCGCACTTGCTCGACCGCGGCGAACAGGCTGGCGAGTTGGCTGCGGTTGATCTCGGCGCCCTGGGCGATCTCGGTAATCTGGCTCTCCACCCCGGCCGCCAGTTCGGCAATGCCTTCCAGTTGCCGACCGGTCAGCTCGACCTGGCCGACCCCTTCGCCCAACTCTTCGGAAAGCTGGCGGATCTGCTCGACCACCTCGCTGGTCTGGCGCTGGATCTCGGCGACCATCTGGCCGACTTCCTCGGTGGCCTCGGCGGTACGTCCGGCCAGGCCGCGCACCTCTTCGGCAACCACCGCGAAGCCGCGCCCATGCTCGCCGGCGCGGGCCGCCTCGATGGCCGCGTTGAGGGCCAGCAGGTTGGTCTGGCTGGCGATGCCCTGGATCACCAGGGTGACCCGCTGGATGTCCTCGCTGCGCTGGTTCAGCGCCTCGATCGCCTCGCGGCTGGCGCCCATCCGCTCGCTGAGCCGATGCATGCGCTCGATGGTCGAGGCCAGCAGCACCTGGCCCTCGTCGCTGCCGGCGCGCGCCCGGGTGGCGGCGTCCATGGCCTGGCGCGCCAGATTGGAGGTGGCGCGCTCGGTGTGGATCATCACTTCGGCGCTGCCGACGATCTGTTCGGCGGCGTCGAGCTGGGATTGCAGCTTCTCCGCCAGGCGCTTCACCGAGAACGCCACGCCGGCGGCCGACAAGGCGTTCTGGCTGGTGTTATGGGACAGGTCGCGAGCCAGCCGGGCGATGTCGGGCTCGCCGACGGTCGCCACCGCCGTGCGGTTGCCGGGAAGCAGCCAGGGCAACCAGAGCAGCGCCACGCCGAGCGGCAGGGCCAGGTACAGCGGCAGCCAGCCATGCCGGGCGCCGACCAGCAGGAGAACCAGGGCCAGGCTCTGCAACAGGCAGACGAAGAGGATGCGGGAACGAGCGGGCTGCATGAGTAAATCTCCGGCCTCCGGGGCGTTGCGTCATGACCCTGGGGTCGGACGGGCGACGGCGGGGCTTCTTTATTTGACTTGTAGTCCGGTTTGTAGCCCGCCCCCGGAAGCGCCGCCATCGTTCCTTAGTGGTATGGCCAATGGCTGGCATTCGACTAGCGCAGGCCGCGACGAAAGGCGGAGAACACCCCGGACGCGTCGGCCAGGCCTTGATCCATGGGGGCTTCGCCGCATTTCCAGGGGTCGCTCGAAGAATTTCCGTCCTGCCGTCCGTCGGCCGACACCGTATGACAAGCCCGGAGCCCACGTTATAATTCCGCGCCCATTTACAGCCGGTAGCGGTCGACTAGACTCCCAACCGGCGCTGGCCGGACCCCGCTTCCGCCCAGCCTGGTCGCTATCGGGCCCGCTCTTTTTGGACTCAGGACCACCCGTGACGAAAGACGAATTGCGTGCCGCGCTGGCGCGCGAGGAACAGCGTTACAAGGACGTGTACGGCGGCGAAGTGACGCTTTATGCCGCCCAGCCGGAACCCGACCGCAAGCCCTGGCGCAAGCGCCCAACCGTTCAGGATCAGGCGTTCGACAGAGAACTGCAGAAGATCGAAGAAGAGCGTCTCAAGGCCGGGCAGGAAGCAGCGAACCCCATTCCATTTACCTCCAACCGACAGGAGAGCGACGGATAACGAAGCGTTTCAATCTGTTTCGTTTTTCCCGCAAAGCCCGATGCGACGGGGCGTTGCCCGCGACAATGGCAACCTTCCGGAGTTCCAGACGGATAAAAACGCATCTGGCATAATCGCCGCCCCGTCTCTGACCGGTTTCTCACATGTTCGATCTTTTCAGCGGGCTCGATGCCTGGGTGGGTATCAGCCTGGTGCTGGCCCTGGCCTTCGTCCTCACCTTCGAGTTCATCAACGGCTTCCACGACACTGCCAACGCGGTGGCCACCGTCATCTACACCAAAGCGATGTCCCCCTACCGGGCGGTGATGCTCTCCGGTGTGTTCAACTTCCTCGGCGTGCTGCTCGGCGGTGTCGGCGTAGCCTACGCCATCGTTCACCTGCTGCCGGTGGAACTGCTGATCAACGTGAACACCGGCCATGGCCTGGCGATGGTCTTCTCCCTGCTCGCCGCCGCCATCGCCTGGAACCTCGGCACCTGGTACTTCGGCATCCCGGCCTCCAGCTCGCACACCCTGATCGGCTCGATCCTCGGCGTCGGCCTGGCCAATGCGCTGATCACCGACGTGCCGCTGGCCGAAGGGATCAACTGGCAGAAGGCGATCGACATCGGCCTGTCGCTGATCTTCTCGCCGCTGGCCGGCTTCATGGTCGCCGCGCTGGTCCTGCTCGGACTGAAGTGGTGGCGTCCGCTGTCGAAGATGCACAAGACCCCGGAAACCCGTCGCGAACTCGACGAGAAGAAGCACCCGCCGTTCTGGAACCGCCTGGTGCTGGTGCTTTCCGCCATGGCGGTAAGCTTCGTCCATGGCTCCAACGACGGCCAGAAGGGTATCGGCCTGATCATGCTGGTACTGATCGGCATCGTCCCGGCCAAGTTCGTCCTCGACCTGAACAGCACCACCTACCAGATCGAGCGCACCCGCGACGCCGCCCTGCACCTCAGCCAGTTCTACCAGCGCCACACCGATACCCTCGGCGACATGCTGGCCCTGGGCAAGAGCAATGGCAGCGAGATGCCGCAGTTCTACCGCTGCGATCCGAAACAGACCGAGCCGACCATCAACGCGCTGCTTCGCGACCTGCGCGGCGTGCCCAGCTACAACGACCTGGACGCCGACGAGCGCGTGCAGGTGCGTCGCTACCTGCTGTGCCTGGACGACACCGCGAAGAAGGTCGGCAAGCTATCCGACCTGCCGGCGCGGGAGAAGGCCGACCTCGAGAAGCTACGCAAGGACCTGACCGCGACCACCGAATACGCGCCGTTCTGGGTCATCATCGCGGTGGCCCTGGCTCTCGGCATCGGCACCATGGTCGGCTGGAAGCGCGTAGTGCTCACCGTCGGCGAGAAGATCGGCAAGCAGGGCATGACCTACGCCCAGGGCATGAGCGCGCAGATCACCGCCGCCGCCGCCATCGGCATGGCCAACATCTACAGCCTGCCGGTGTCCACCACCCATGTACTGTCCTCCGGCGTGGCCGGGACCATGGTGGCGAACAAGAGCGGCCTGCACGGCGGCACCGTGCGCAACATCCTGATGGCCTGGGTGCTCACCCTGCCGACTTCGATGGCGCTGTCCGCCGGCCTGTTCTGGCTGGCCTCGCAATTCATCTGAGCCGCCTCGCCGGTTGAAAAAACGCCTGCTTGTCCGCAGGCGTTTTTTTGCCGCGCTCCCACCGACGTCATCCGCCCGCCTCGGCGGGCAGCGCCGCCAGCGGCAAGCGAACCACGAACAACGCGCCCTCCCCCTGGTTGGCCGCCGTCAGGCTACCGCCCATGTTGCGCACCAGATCGTGGCTGACCGAGAGACCCAGGCCGGTACCCTTGCCCTCCGCCTTGGTGGTGAAGAAGGGTTCGAATATCCGCTCCAGCAGGAGCGGTTCGATCCCGCCGCCGTTGTCGTGCACGTGCAATTCGACCCAGCCCGGTTCGCGGCAGGCCACCTGCTCCAGGCGAACGCGCCGGCTGGCCAGGCCGGGATTGCCGAGAAGGGCATCGCGGGCGTTGGCGAGCAGGTTGATGATCACCTGCTCCAACTGGTCCGCCTGCCCTCGCACCACCATCCGCTGCGTCGGCGCCGGGCACTCCACCTCGATGGCGTGCTGACGCAGCCCCTCGCCGAGCAGGCCCAGGGCGCCTTCGAAGGCGGTATAGGGGTCGAACGGCAGCGCCTCCAGCGCCGACTTGCGGCTGAACACGCCGAGGTGGCTGACCAGGCGGTCGACGCGCAGGACCTGGGCATCCATGCGCTCCAGTTTCTCGCCCAGGTAGTCGCCGTCGAGGCCGACGCTGTTCATCCGCTGGCGCATGTTGAAGAGGGTCATGCGCAGCACGTGCAGCGGCTGCTTCACCTCGTGGGCGAGGCCGCTGACCATCTCCCCCAGGCTGGCCATCTTGGCGCCTTGCGCCAGTTGCTGCTGGGCCCGGCGCACCGGCGTGTTGTCGCGCCCCACCGCCTGTACCTCGCACAATTCGCCACGGGCGTCGAACAACGGCCGCTCGGCCCACACCAGCCAGAGAAAACGTTGCCCCGGCAGGTTGAAGCGCAGCTCCGGCACCTCGCTGGCGCCCTCCCGCGGCGAGCCCAGCAGACGCGCGCGCAAGGCGCTGGCGTCTTCCGCCGCCAGCCACTCGTCGAGCCGGCGACCGACCAGGCGCTCCGGGCTGGTCGCGAGGCTATCGGCGAAGGTCCGGTTCACGTAGGTCAGCACCAGGTCGGCGGTATAGCGACAGATCAGCGCCGGCGAATCCTCCACCAGGACCCGGTAGCGTTCCTCGCTCTCGGCGATACGCTGTGCCGCCAGGTGCTGCTCGGTCACGTCCAGCCACAGGCCCACCGCCTCGCTGGGCAGGCCCTGGGCATCGTGCAGCAGCTTGGCTTCGTCGTAGAGCCAGTGCCAGTTGCCCTGGCCATCGGCGAGGCGATAGCGGGTCTTCACCCGGCCCTCGCGAAGCAACTCGCGGCCACGGGCGAAAAAGGCCTCCAGGTCGTCCGGATGCACCCGTTCGGCGAGCGCCTGCCAACTCTGTCCCTGCAAGTCGAGGCCGAGCAGGTTGCTCGCGCTTTCGCTGTAGAACTCCGGCACCAGGTGCCCCTGCTCGACCCGCTGGACGTAGATCACCACCGGCGCGCTGTCGATCAGGCTGCGCAGCCGCGCGTGGGCCGCCTGTGCCCGTTCCTCCTGGCGCCGGCCTTCGCTGATGTCGAGCAGCACGCCGGACAGCCCCAGCGCGCTGCCGCGTCCCAGCAGCCGGCCCTCGATGCGCAGCCAGCGGCGCTCGCCGCGGCTATCCGGCTGACGCAGGCAAAGGTCCTGGGCCAGCGCCTGGCCGCTGCGCAGGCTGGCACGCAGGCGCAGGCCGAGCTCGTCAGCGTCCGCCGGTTGCAGCAGGCCCTGCAGGTGTTCCAGCGGCACCCGACGATACTCGCCGGTCAACCCCAGGCTGTCGTGCAAGGCCGGCGCCAGTTCGAAGAGTTCCTGCTCCGCCCAGTAACGCCACCAGCCGCCGCCGATCATCTCCTGCAACAGCCCCAGCTTGCGCGAACTGTCGTGCTGCTCGTGGAGTTCGCAGCGGTCCGCCACCTGGTTCGCCAGCAGTTCCGCGAGGTATTGCCAGTCCTGCGGCGCGGGCCCCTGGGCGAGCTGCTCCAGCGACATCGGCCGCACCAGCAATGCCCCCAGGCGGCCACCGCGCATCGCCGCCGGCACTAGGTAGAGCGCGTCCTCGCCGATCTGCCGGAGCAGCGTCGAGGCGCCTTCGCCACGGCGTAGCAAGCGCGCGCCCGCCCCTTCGCGCAGGTCGTCGTCGGCGAGTTGCAGGGTCGGTCGCAGCAAACTGTCGCTGCCAGGCCGCACATGACTGGCGAAGACCGTGCAGAAACCCTTGCCGTCGCCCAGCAGCAGGGCGATAGCCTGCATCTGGAACGCGCCGGAGAGCGATTCGAGAATCTCCTGGACCGCCTCCGCCAGGTGCCCGTGGGAGACATGGCGCAGACGCGAAAGGATCAGCTTGCCCAGGCTCAGGCTCTGCAACTGGTGCTGCTGGCTGTCGGACTGCCAGTTGAGGTCGGAGATGTCCATGCCCAGCAGCAGGGAGCGTCCCAGGCCGTCGAGCGGCTGCATCGGCTGGAAACGACAGGTCAATGGCGCGGCGGCATCGCTGCGCAGCGTCAGGTCGAGACGCTCGCCCCGGCGCAGGCCGGCCAGCGTCGGCGCACCGGGGGCGCGCCGCTCCAGATACTCGGCGAAAGGCCGCGGCTGTTCGCCAAGCCCATGGGCGCACTGCAGACGATACGCCTGCCGCCCGCCGACCCGGATCACGCGGTCCTGTTCGTCCATCTCGAAACACAGGTCCCAACTCCTCAGCGAAGCGCTCCAGAGGGAGGGGCCTTCCTGCGAAAAGGGTTCCGGCCTCTCGGCCTCGGCGGACGACGAGCGGGAAAATTCGAACATGCGACCACCTCACAGCAACAGGTTGGCACTCGCCTTCAGCGTCTGCGGCAGGTTGGGAATCGCGCCGATGCCGGGGAAGCTCAGCACGGGGATGATCGCCTTGCCCGGATCGCCGTACGGGTACTGCACGCAGACCTCGATCCGCGACGTGGCGCTGACGTAGTCGGCGTACTGGCCATTACCGGCACAAGGCTGGAGGTTCGCCCGCCAGGCCGCCGGCATCCAGTCCAGGCGTGCGAGCAACTCGTCCCTGGCACGGGCTTCGGCGAGGCTCTCGTAGCCCGCATCGGAGGGATCGACAGCGATCGCCGCACGAGCCCCCACGGCAGCGGCATCGTTGAACGACTGCAACATGAGCAAAGGAATGCTGTAGCTGATCAGGCCGTAGACCAGCGCGAAAAACAGCAGGAAGATCGCTGTGAATTCGATGGCGACGGCGCCGTGCTGGCGTCGCCGGGAAGCTTTTCCGAGCATGAGCTGACATCCCCGATCCGCATCCTTAATACTAGTCGTCATTCGCTCCGCCAACGTTACTGAAAAGGTATTAATCCAGATGTCGAAAAAAGGCTGAAGAACAGGATGGAGCAATTAGCACTGGCCTTGTGGGCAAGCGTTTGCGGATATCAGGACATCAAACGTTTGCGCGTCTCCAACTGGCTTATCCTGGGCGGTTTTCTTATTTCCTTTGTTTATTTATATGTGAAAGAGTCAAGCCTGACCGGCGCTACGGTTAATATGGCAATGACCGCACTTTTTATAGGCGTCTGCCTCAGCCTTCCCGGCTACCTTCTCGGCAGGCTCGGCGCCGCCGACGTCAAGTACCTGGCCGCACTGGGGCTGGCCAGCGACCCACTTACGGTGCTCTATAGCCTGGCCTTCGGCTGCCTGCTGTGCATCGCGCTATTCATCCTCGTAAAGTTATTCAAACGTTCGGTAGAAAAGTCCGCAATGAATGAAGAAGTTCGCCTTCGAAGGGCACCGTCAAAAAACAAGTCATTCCCTTTTATATTCGCCATGAGCGCCGGCCTTTTGGCACATCTGATTATCAGTAAAATTATCTGAGTAAACTTGCGGAAGACCTCACTTAGCGACTATATGCTTATGGCTAATACCATTCGGTATGGCTGCATTCCAATGCACGTCCCCTGTTAAAAACAAAATAAGCAAATGGAGCGTATGACCATGGACAAACCGGCCTCGCGGCATTTCAGCGTCTTGATCATCGATGATGAACCCCAGGTGACCTCGGAACTCCGCGAACTGCTGGAAAACAGTGGCTACCGTTGCGTAACCAGCACCCACCGGGAGTCGGCGATCGCCAGCTTCCAGGCCGACCCGAACATCGGCCTGGTCATCTGCGACCTCTACCTGGGGCAGGACAACGGTATCCGCCTGATCGAGAGCCTCAAGGAAGTCGCCGGCAACGGCAGGTTCTTCGAATCGATCATCCTCACCGGTCACGATGGCCGCCAGGAAGTGATCGAGGCCATGCGGGTCGGCGCCGCCGACTACTACCAGAAACCGGTGGCGCCGCAGGAACTGCTGCATGGCCTCGAACGCCTGGAGAACCGCCTGCACGAGCGCGTCCGCAGCCAGTTGAGCCTGAGCCACGTCAACCAGCGCCTGGAATACCTCGCCGAATCGCTGAACTCGATCTACCGCGACATCCACAAGATCAAGTACGAGGTACACGGCAACAGCCAGCCGAGTGCCCTCAAGAGCGAAGACAGCCAGCCGTCCGCGCCGCCGGCGCCGGTCGCGGAAAGCCAGGTGTCCCCGAGCAATCCGCTGTTCGGCAAGCTGTCGCCCCGCCAGCAGGCGGTGGCGCGGCTGGTGAGCAAGGGCCTGACCAACTACCAGATCGCCTACGAACTGGGCATCACCGAGAACACGGTGAAGCTGTACGTCTCCCAGGTGCTGCGCCTGATGCATATGCACAACCGCACACAGCTGGCGCTGGCCCTGTCGCCTGCGGCGATGCAGCAGGGCAGCGGAGCGGTGGTGCACTGACAGGCGCGATGGCCCGGCGGACCTGCTAGATCAGCAGTTCCGCCCTGCCGACATCGACCTTCAGAATCTCCGCGTCGATGTATCCAAGTTGTACCCCCAGCAAGGGCAGGACCAGATTCAGGATCGGCGTCAGCAGCCCATCGACCAGAGGTGCCACCACGGAATTCACGATGAGGTCGGTGAGCGCCGTCGAGCCGCACAGCAAAGGCAAGCACAGTCCGAGCACCACGGGATTGACGTTGATGCTGGTTTTCAGGGTACTGGCGAGAAAGCCGCTTTCCGGCAACCTGCGGCTCTGGACGAGATCGGAACCGTCGGCTTTCACGTTGAATCGCGTATCGCCCGAGCTGCCGGCGATCGAGGTATCGAGCTTGAGATCCAATCGCACCAAGCCGCCAAGCACCAGAATCGAGCCGACCTGATCGATGTTGGCCGGACTGCCGATCTTTATCGTCGCTCCGCTGCTTCTCCAACCGAAGTCCAACGCGGTATCCGGGCGGGTACAGGCCATGCTTTTCAGCCAGACGGCTCCCGACGCGCCTTCGATGGCCAGTTGCAGTTTCGTGGTGGCGAGAATGGACAGGAACCCGGAATCGATGTCCGCCGTAAGTCGTACCTGGGACTGGCGCACCTCCGTGCGCCAGGCACCGCTCTCATCCTGCCCTGGCGGCCCGGAGACGATCCTCTTCGGCTCTACGACCGTGAGCCGTGCATTGGCCAATCCGGGGATGCCCAGGTTCACGGCGACCGCGGAATTCTTGTTGGCGACCTGGGCAACCGCCATGATGAGATCCAGCGCATTGATCGCCGTATCCAGCTGCGACATGCTGTTCACCTCGCCGGCGCTCAGCCCCAGCAAGTCTCCCAGTTTCAACGTGGCCGACTTTACCCCCACCAATTGCGTTCTCAGGGCCTCGACCGAGGCTACGCCGTTCTTCGCCAGGACGTTCACGCTGGCGGCGAGTACCTGCTGCAAGCCGACGTTGGTATTCAACAACTGTTCGATGGTCCCCAGGCTGGTATCGACCCCGATCAAGCCCATTCCATCCGCGCCGAGAATGTCCAGCACACTGAGCTTCGCGTCGGCGATACCGTTGTAGGCCGCCGCGGAGAGATCGATGTGGGTGCCCAGCAATCCGCTCAAGATGGGGTTGAGCAACGCCGATTGGCCACTGTTCACGCTGGCCAGCCCCGTACCTGCGGAAATCGTGGCGTTCGGCAGGCGTCGCGCCACGGCCTCTGCGCGGAGATCGACGTTGGCATTGCCGCCGCCGAACAGTCCCCCGAGGTTGGCGACCAGGCTGCCGGGAACGCTCTTGGTCACCTCGACATGCACCGCCTCGTTGGCGGCAGCCGCGTTCGACGCGCTGGCTATGAAACTGCGCAGGCCGCCGGCACTCAGCACGCCGCCGACCTCCGCCGACAGGCTGGAGCCGGCGGCGTCCGCATCGAACCCGTTGAGCATCGCGCTGGCCTTGGCGAAAGACGTCGCCTGTGCAGAACTCTGGTCGCCGCACAAGGCTCCCTGGGAGGCACTCTCCAGCGCCGCCACGTCCGCCACTCGCTGCAGGTTGCGCTGCTCCAGGTAGAGCCGCCCGGTATCCACCACCAGCAACAGGCAGATCAAGGCCAGCAGCAGGGTGGTCGCCGCCAGGATGCCGATCGCCCCACGCTGTCTTGCAGGCCATCCGTTCATGCCCTGCCCCTCCGCCAGGAACCGTCAGTTCTTGCTCTCGCCGAAGCCGCGATCTTCCAGCAGGTACTCGGGAATCTCGTGCTCATAGCTTTTCAGGTAGCGCTGGTAGGAGCGCTGGCGCTCGGCGGCGGTCGCGCTTTGCCGGACCGGGCTGGCGGCCCGGCCGCTCGCCTGGATGGCCAGCCAGGCGCGGGTGGCGGTCTGCGGTTCGGCCGTCGCTGGCGCGGCGGGACGGACCGCCGGCGTGTCCGCGGCCCAGGCCGGGCCGGACAGGAGCAGCAAGACGCCGAACAGGATTCGCTCGTGCATGGTTCACCTCTCCGGCGCCGGCTCAGGGCGCCTCGTTGGCCATCGCGGTATGCATATTCGCCTCCGCCGGCCGTTCCGCCAGCGGGTCGTCGCTTGCCGGCGCCGCGCCGGGTGTCGGTACGGCACCCCAGCTGCGCGCCCGCGCCTCGGCCGCGCGGATGTCCCGGGCATCCAGCTGCAAACGCTCGATCAGGCGCTGCGCATCTTCCCGGTCGCCTTGCAGGTACAGCAGGCCGAGCAGGTTGGTCGCCGGCAGCTTGCCGCCCTGCTGCAACTCCAGCGCAGTGATGAATTCGAAGCGCGCGCCGACACGGTCGCCGCGCTTGAGCAGGGCGACCCCCAGGTCGTTGCGGAAGCGGCTCTCGGTCGGCCGCAGGCGCGCCGCCTCGCGCAGCTCGAGGACCGCCCGGGCGCTGTCGCCACTGCGCAGGGCGAGCAGGCCGAGGCCGTGGTGCGCCTCGGGTGCCTTGCAGGTTTCCAGCAGGGCCTGGTACTCGGCCCTGGCCCGCGGGTCGCCGATCCGGCGCAGGATCAGCGCCCTTTCCTCGCGCACGTCGAGCAAGCCCGGCGGCATGCTTTCCAGGTTGGCCAGGGCCGCATGCAGGCGGCCCTCGCGGATCATGTCGCGGACCATGTTCATCTGCAGTTCCTGCTCCTGGCCGAGCTGCTGCGAACACTCCCGTGGGCCGTCCCGCCCCGGCAGCGCGGCGCAACCGCCGAGCAGGGCGGCGCACAGGCCGATGCCGATCAGTGCTTTCATCCCAGTCCTCCCAAGGCCTTGGTGATGGCGATGACGCCCGGACCGGCGAGGACGATCAGCAGCGCCGGGAACAGCAGCACCATCATCACCAGGCTCATCTTCGCCGACAGCTTGCCGATGCGTTCCTGCAAGGTGGTCAGGCGCCGGTCTTCGAACAGTTGCTTGAGCGTCAGCAGGGTGCTGCGCGCACTGCCGCCCTGGCGCAACATCTGCCGTAGCACGCCGCAGCAGTCGTTCAGCGGGTCCACCTGCAGGCGCCGGGCAAGCGCCTCCAGCTCTTCCGCCAGGTCGATGCCGTTGTCGGCACGGGTCAGCGCCAGGTCCAGCTCGCGGGCCAGTTGCGGGGTGATCCCGCGGCCTTCCAGGCAGACCACGCGCAGCGTCTGCTCCACGGTCAGACCGGCATCGAAGAGGATGCGGATCAGTTGTACGAACAGGATCATCTCGTCGGCGATCAGCGCCCGGCGCGCCTTGGCGAAGTGCTTGAGCACCTGCTTGGGCAGGAGGAAACCGATGCCGGCGGCGAACAGCAGCGGCACCGCGTAGGACGCCTCGCTCTCGGCGCGCAGCAGCTTGACCAGCAAGACCAGGAGAACGAACAGCAGCGGCGTGAGAAACACCGAGATCAGGTACAGGGTCCGGTAGCGACTCTCGTGCCAGCCGGCCTGTTGCAGCAACTGGCGGGCCTCGCTGTCCATCAGTTGCAGGCGCCGCACCCAGAAGCTGTCGTCCATCCGCTCGGTCATGCCGGCCAGCCACCTGGTCGAGCCGCCAGGGTTGGCCAGCGCTCCCAGGCGCCTCTCGATCAGGCGCTGCTCGCGGCTGCCGTTGCGCGCCTGGAGCAACAGCAACAAGGCACCGCCGACCGACATCAGGAGCGCCGCGAAAATCAGCCACTGTGCCTGCATGGCCACCTCCTAGACGCTCTTGAGCATGCGCCACAGCGCATAGCAGCCGAGCAGTTGCAGCCCGAGCGAGGCCAGCAGCAGGAAACGCCCGGTGCCGTCGGCCCACATGTTCAGCAGATAGCCCGGGTTGCTCGCCAGGATGTAGCCGCCCAGGGCGCTCGGCACGCCGGCCAGGACATAGGCGCTGATCCGTGTCTCGCCGGTCATCGCGTGCAACTGCCGGCTGAGCTTCTCGCGTTCGTGGATGAGCTTGACGATGCTGTCCAGCAGGTCGCTGGTATTGCCGCCATAACGGTGGTTGACCGAGACACCCAGGGCGAGGATGCGCAGTTCCTCCACCTCGTAGAGTTCGGCGACTTCCTGCAACGCCTCCGGCAGGTGGATGCCGAGAAGCACGTGGTTGCGCGCCAGGGTGAAGATGTCGCGCAGCGGCTCCTCGGCGTTCTCCACCGCCTGCATCAGCGCGTCGCCCAGCGTGCGCCCGGCGTGCAGGCTGCGCACCACCTGGTCGAGGAAGCGCGGCATCTGCCGGATCATTCGCTTCAGGCGGCGCTGGTAGAGCATGCCCAGGGCGACGCGGCAGGACAGCGCCGCCAGTAGCAGGCCGCCTAGCGCACCGACGATGCCGAACAGGCGCAATCCGCTCCAGACCAGCAGCAGCGCGAGCACTGCCGCCCCGAACAACCACGGGCGCGGGCGCTGGATACCGGCGCGACGCATCTGGCGAGCCAGCCAGTGACTGCTGCGCGGCCGCACCGCGACCGCCTCCTGGCGTCCCAGCAGCCGTTCAACCACCAGTTCGTTGCGCCCGGCGCGCCAGCCCATGAACGCCAGAGCCAGCGCGGCGAAAGCCAGCACGCCGCTGAACAGCACCAACAGTTGCGCGCCGTTCACAGCAGCGCCTGGCGGAATTTCTGCCCGACCGGCGCGGCCTGGCGGACGAACTGCCCGCTGCCACGCCGGTCGAGACTGAACAGGGTATTGGTGACGTACACGCCGTCGCGCACCTCCAGCACCTCCAGCACTTCGCTGATGCAACGCCGACCGCTGGCCAGGCGGGTGATCTGCACCACCACGTCCAGCGCGGCGCAGATCATCAGGCGCAAGGTCTGCTCCGGCAGCCTGTTGCCGGTCAGGCCGACCAGCATCTCCATGCGCAGCAGCGAATCCATCGCCGAGTTGGCGTGCACCGTGCTCATCGAGCCGTCGTGGCCGGTGTTCATCGCCTGCAGCACGTCGAGCACCTCGACGCCGCGGATCTCGCCGAGGATGATCCGGTCCGGGCGCATCCGCAGGGCGTTGCGGATCAGGTCGCGGGCGGTCACCTCGCCGTAGCCCTCGGCGTTCGGCGGACGGGTCTCCAGGCGCACCACGTGGTCGTGGCCGAGTTGCAGCTCGGCGGTGTCCTCGATGGTGACGATCCGCTCGCGTTCGTCGATGAAGCCGCTGATGACGTTGAGCAAGGTGGTCTTGCCGGTGCCGGTGCCGCCGCTGATGAGGATGTTGCAGCGGCGCGAGACCGCCTGGCGGAGGAACTCGAGCAAGGCTTCGTCGACGCTCTGGTAGGCCAGCAGGTCGGCACTGCGCAGCAGCTCCTGGCTGAACTTGCGGATCGAGATGCACGGCCCGTCCAGCGCCACCGGGGGAATGATCGCGTTGACCCGGCTGCCGTCCGGCAGGCGCGCGTCGACCATCGGGCTGGACTCGTCCAGGCGTCGGCCGAGGGGCGCGAGGATACGCTGGATCACCCGCAGTACATGGTGGTCGTCGATGAAGCGCAGGTCGCTCTGGTAGAGCCGCCCTTCCCGCTCGACGAACACCCGGCCCGGTCCGTTGACGAGGATTTCCGAGACGCCGGGATCGCGCAGGAGGATCTCCAGCGGGCCGAAGCCGGTGAGTTCGTCGACCACCTCTTCGGCCAGGCGGTCCAGTTCGTAGCGGGAGATCGCCAGTTGATGGCGCGAGCCGTATTCGCAGACCTTTTCCGAGACGTACTGGACCACGGCGGAGCGCGCGCCCTCCAGCAGGTTCATGCCGTCTTCGTCGATCTCGTCGATGATGTAGCGGTGCAGGCGCAGCTTCAGCGCCTGGATGTCCTGCTCCTGGCGGTAGTGGAAGGCACCGCCGTCAGGACGCGCGCCGAATCCCGTGCTCATAGCAGCGCCGCCTTGGCCCGGCCGAGCCAGGACAGCAGCGAACGGCGCTCGCCACGTGTCACGCACAGGCTGTCCGCCAGTTGCCGCAGCTTGGCCGCCAATGGGTCGCGCGGCGCCACCTCGAACAGGCTCTTGCCGAGGTTCTTCGCGCGCAGGCGCGATTCCGGGGACAACGGCAGGACACCGAACAGATCGAGGTCGAACATCCGGCTGAGGGCCTGCTGGTCCGGCGCCACATTGGGCAGGTAGCGCTCGATCAGCAACTCGATGGAGGGCAACGGCAGGTTGCGCTCGCGCAGGCGGCGCAGGCGCTCCAGGCCCTTCTTGCAGGACGGCACGCTCTGGTCGACCATCCACAGCACGCGGTTGGCCTGCACCAGCAACTGGTTGCTCAGCTCGCCCTCGGGCAGCCCGGTGAGGTTGACCACCACATGGCTGAACGCCCCGCGCAGGTTGCCCAGCAACAGATAGAGTTCGGCGGTGGTGACTCGCTCCAGCACGCCGGGCTCGTCGGTCAGGCTGAGTATCCGCAGGCCGCTGTCGAGGCGGGTGAAGGCGCTGTCGATCAGGGTCTGGTCGAGGCGCCGCAGGTTGCGCAAGGCGTCGCTGAAGGTGAAGGCCGAGTCCAGGCCGAGGATCGCCAGCGCCTCGCCGGTGGGCTGGCCGACGTCCAGCAGCAGGACCTGGTTCGGCGTCTGCTCCTGCAACGCCTTGGCCAGGTGCAAGGCGACGAAGGCGCCGTCGGCGTCCGGTCGGGCGCTGACCAGGGTCAGCAGCTCGCCCTGGCGCGCCGCGCTCACCGGCACGCTGGGCAGGCGTCCGCCGAGGCGCCGGATCAGCCCGGTCAGCTCGCTGGCGCGGGCGCCGTAGGTGATGAAGTCGCGCGCGCCGGCGCGCATCGCCGCCAGCACCAACTGGTTGTCCAGGCCGTCGCCGATGGCCACCACCGAGAGCATCGGCCGCGCCGATACCAATCCCTCGACCAGCGCGCCCTGGGACACCAGGTTGCTCTTGCCGAGGCTGATGAACAGCACCCCGGCGGCGGTGACGTCGAGCAGCGCCAGCAACTCCTCCAGGCTGGCGCTGCCTGCGGGTACCACCTGGCCGGCGGACGCCAGGCTGTTCTGCAACCAGTCGAGTTCGCCGGGATGCTGGGTCAGCGCCACGAAGTTCTGGTTCATGCGCGCCTCCTAATCCGACAGGCCGGTGTCGTTCTGCTGGCCGTCGTACTCGCCGCGCTCGAGGAAGTACAGGCGCGAGAACCCCGGATCGTAGTGCCGCAAGCCCTCGCCGGGCAGGTCCGGCAACTGTGCGTCGGCAGCCAGCGGCTGAACCAGGTGTGGGGTGACGATCATCAGCAGCTCGCGGTCGTCCTTGTCCAGCTTGGTCGAGCGGAAGAACGCACCGAGGATCGGGATGTCGCCCAGCCAGGGAAACTTGTCGACGTTGCTCACCGAGTTGCTGCTGGTCAGCCCGCTGATCACGAAACTCTCGCCATCGGCCAGCATCACGCTGGTGTCGGTGCGCCGGACGCGCAGTGCCGGCACCGCCACCCCGCCGCTCTGGATGCCGGCGCTGTAGTCCAGTTCGCTGACCTCCGGCGCCACCTTGAGAGCGATGCGGCGGTTGTTCATCACCGTTGGGGTGAGGGTCAGACGGATGCCGAACTCCTTGTATTCGATGGTGACGTTGTCGTTGGTGCCGTTCGGCACCGGGATCGGAAACTCGCCGCCGGCGAGGAACGACGCGCTCTGCCCGCTCATCGCCACCAGGCTCGGGCGCGCCAGGGTATAGGCGAAGCCGCTGCCCTCCAGGGCATTCATGAAGCTCAACCACTTGCCGCCGCCGAAGATCAGGTTGAATCCCGAGCTGCCGGTGCCGAAGGTGCCGCCCAGGCCGCTGCCGTCGGCATTGACCTTGATGTCGCCGAGGCTGCCTGGCGCACCGAGCACCCAGAGGTTGCCGCCGCGCCGGACGAACGAGGTGCTGGCCTGCTTCAGCTTGCTGCGGCTGACCTCGACGAAGCGGATATCGGTCTGCACCTGGTTCGGTAGCTCCTCCGCGGCACCGGCGGTGAACGCTGGAGCACCGCGGGTATCGACGCTACCGCGTCCCTCGACCTCCACCAGGCTGCGCAACGGCTCGGGACTGCAGCCGGTCCAGATCAGCAGGCTGGTGGAGCCCTGTTCCTTGCCGGTGACCAGGAAGCCGCGACGATCCAGCAACTGTACGTCGGCGATCTTCGGATCGCCGATGGCCAGCCGTTCGATCGGCACCGCCAGGCGCAGGTCACGCTGTTGCCCCTGGACGACATCGACCCGCGGCGCCTGCGCCAGCAACTCGATGCAGCCCTGCGGCAAAGCCAGTGCCGGCAGCGCCAACGCCACCCCCAGCAGCCCTCCCAGCCAGCGCGACACGCCTATCCCGGTGCTCCGATGCATATGCCGGCTCCCCTCAAGGCGCTTCATGGGTCATGGCGCTGCCACGGTAGACCGTGACCCCGTTGGCCACCGGCACGCGCGGAGCCGCGCTGCGCACGCTCGGCGCCGTCGGTTTGCGGCGCTCCAGCAGTTGGTCGAGGCTCAGCGCCGCGCTCGGCGCGCCCAGCGACGCTTGCAGCAGCGCGCCTTCCTGCTCCCTGCGGTAGAGTTCTTCGTCCTTGCTGCGGATGGCCAGGCGCAGCGAACCGGCCTGGCTCGCCAGCATCAGCCGCGCCACGCCGTCCTCCGGTACCGCCAGCACCGCGGTACGCGGCGGACGCGGGTCCTTTTCCTGGTTCGAGCGGTCCTGCCCATCGCTGCCCACGGCGATCCGCTCGCCGTAGGTCAGTACCCGGACTCCGGGCAACACCAGTTGCGCCAGCGGGGTCGATTCGCCGTCCCGCTCGTCACGCACGAAGAGCATCACGTCGACATAGTCGCCGGGCAGGACGAAGCCGCCGCCGCCGACCACTTCGTCCACAGCGATCGCCATCGCCCGCTCGTCCGGACGAATGGTCCGGGCCAGCGGACCGCCGGGTTCTAGGGTCGCGGCGGAAAGAATGCTGCCGGCCGGCACCGCGACCCAGACCCGCTTGCCGAGCAACGCCTCGGGCCTGTCGTAGCTACCGACCGGTGCGGTCCGCAACAGCTCGACGCTCAGGTCGTCCTTGCCGATCACCGCCAGCGCCGGGAGATCGCGACTGGCCACCAGCACCGGCTTGCGTTCGAGCTTTTCCAGCGAAGCGTCCACCGCCGCCGAAGCCGGCGCCACGGATGGAGCATGCGCGTTCGATGGCGCGCGGCCGATGGATACGCCGAGGTATCCGAGCAGCACAGCACCGAGCAGCAGCAGGCCGGCCAGGGCCATCAGCACCTTGCTATTCATGGGCAGACCCCTGCTATGCGTCCGGACAGGTCGATGAACGGAAAATCACCGGCGATCGCCGATGATCGGAAAAGAAAAACGGGCGTCTCGCTGTCCGTGTCATGGCCATACTCCGGGACTGGCTTTCCATGGCAGGTACATTGGGGTTATCGACTGGCGACAGTCGTTATTCAAGAACCAAAGTTCATAACTTCGAACTTGCGACGATAGGCCTGAATCTAGACTCGGGATAATCAATGTCAATTTGTCATTAGATGTAGTCCAAGCCTTGTAACCCGCCATATAACCTTGCGACTAATCCACTCCTACTAATGCCATTTAGTTGTTGCAAAACGCCATCATCGGCCTAGCCTCAGCGTGGAGGCAGGGCTCTGTCTCGGTGATTGCCGCGTTCGAGGAGCAAACAAGAATGAAGAACCTGACCCTGTTCGTGTATTGCAAAGTTCGCGCATTCCTGGCGGACGAAGAAGGGGCAAACGCCATCGAATACGCGGTTATCGCCGGTTTGATCGCGGTGGCTCTGATTGCCGTATTGAGTCCCACGGACAGCGGTATCGTCGGCGGTCTGAAAGCCTTCTTCGACGGCGTCGGCACCAAAGTCGGCGGACTGGCTCCGGACTGACGTCCTCTTCCAGAGCGATTTCCCTCCAGTGGCGCCATTTTCATGGCGCCACTATTTTGCCTTTATGCTGGCACTGTGCTACAAAGCCGGCCGTTCAGGCGCTGGATCATGGCTTTCCCCCGCAAGCTCCCTACCTGGTGGCCTGGGCTCCCCGCCCTTCTTGAGGCTTTTGCCAGGACGCATCGCTCATGCTTCGCTCGCTGTCGTTTGCCAAGAAAATCCTTCTCGCCGCCGCATTGGTGGTGGTTTTCGCCTTCACCTGCTTCATCCTCTACAACGATTACCGACAGCGCGAGGCCGTGCGCACGGACACGGAAAACTACCTCGGGGAAATCGGCACCCTGACCGCCAGCAACATCCAGAGCTGGCTGGAAGGCCGCATGCACCTGGTGGAAGGCCTGGCCTCGCAACTGGCGCTGCTCGACCAGCCCGACGAGGCGAATATCGCAAGGCAACTGGAACAGCCCGTCTTCAGCCGCAATTTCGCGTCGGTCTATCTTGGCGAGGCGGCCAGCGGCGCCTTCACCATGCGCCCCTACGACGCCATGCCGGAAGGTTACGACCCACGTACCCGCGCCTGGTACAAGGACGCGCTGGCGGCCGACCGGCTTATCGTCACCGAACCCTTCGTCGATGCCGGCACCGGCGAGCAGATCCTCGCCATGTCGCTGCCGGTGCGGCACGCCGGTCAACTGCTGGGCGTCGCCGCCGGCGACATGAAGCTGGAGACCCTGACCGCAATCCTCAATTCCCTGAAGTTCGATGGTGCCGGCTACGCCTTCCTGGTCAGCGACGCCGGCAAGATCCTCCTCCACCCCGACTCCGGGCTGGTCCTGAAGACCCTCGCCGAAGCCTATCCCAAGGGCGCACCGAACATCGACCCCGGGGTCCACGAGGTGGAACTCGACGGCCGCAGCCAGTTCGTTTCCTTCACCCCGGTGAAGGGACTGCCCGGCGTGACCTGGTACGTCGCCCTGGTCCTCGACCGCGACACCGCCTATTCGATGCTCAGCGAATTCCGCACTTCGGCGATCGTCGCCACGCTGATCGCGGTGGTCGGCATCATGCTTCTCCTCGGCATGCTGATCCGCGTACTGATGCAACCGCTCACCGACATGGGCCGCGCCATGCAGGACATCGCCCAGGGTGAAGGCGACCTGACCAAGCGCCTGAAAGTCACCAGCAACGATGAATTCGGTACGTTGGCCAATGCCTTCAACCGCTTCGTCGAGCGTATCCACGAATCGATCCGCGAGGTCGCCGGCACCGCCCGNCCTTCAACCGCTTCGTCGAGCGTATCCACGAATCGATCCGCGAGGTCGCCGGCACCGCCCGTCAACTGCACGACGTGGCGCAACTGGTGGTGAACGCCTCGAACTCCTCGATGGCCAACTCCGACGAGCAGTCCAACCGCACCAACAGCGTCGCCGCAGCGATCAACGAACTCGGCGCCGCCGCCCAGGAAATCGCCCGCAAC
>NZ_JAJQKY010000032.1:0-42975 GCF_021213715.1 Pseudomonas sp. CP-1 | reverse complement strand
ACAATTTTCTCGCTTTACCCTTCTGGTTTATCTCACTCTCTCTCAGGCTGGCGACGAAAAAGGGCGGACACCTTCGGGTGGCCGCCCTTTTTCGTTGCGGCGCGGAGCACAAGGTTTCCGCCTCGCCGGCCACGCCAGGGCTGCACCCCTGAGGGTAGCGTTATCCGCCGAAGCGCCCTTCGCCGCGTTCTTGGCGTTTCCGTGTCGGTCAGCGCTGCTCGGCCTGGCGCATCTGTTCCAGCGCGCCCAGGCGCAAGCGTTCCTGTTCGCTGAAGCGCTCCTCGGCCAGGCGTTCGACCGCCGCGCGGCGGTCGGCTTCGCTCAGCCCGGCATTGCCTTCGATCCGGCTCTTCTCGGCGAAATAGTCGTCCAGCCGGCCCTTCCAGGCCGAGCGTTGCCGATCGAGTTGCTCCAGGCGGGTGGTGGCTTCGGCGCCCACCAGTTGCTGACGCATCTGGCGGATGGCTTCCGGGCCGGCGCCAGCGGCCTGGAGGGCGGCGGTCTGCTGCTGCAGTTCGCTTTGTAGTTGCGGCAGCACGCTTTCCTGCTGGTCTTCCGGCAGGCTGGCACGCAGGCGGTCGATGGCGGCGGCCTTTTCCTCGGCGCTGAGCTTGCCGTCCTGGCGGATCGCCAGGCGCTCCAGGGTGAACTGGTTGTAGGTTTCCTCGTCGGCGAAGAACGCCACGTGCGCTTCGTTGCTGAAGATCCGCGCGCGCAGGGCTTTCACCGCGGCTTCCCGCTGGCGCAGGGCGTCGAGGTCGGCCAGGCGCGGCAGGTCGCGTTCGAGCAGCACCAGTTCCTTCTTGTAGTCGATGTATTGCTGCATCAGCGCCAACGCCTGGCCGCGCGCCGGCTCCTGGAGTTCGGCGGCGATATAGGCGCGCAGGCGGTCCAGGCTTTGCTGCAGGGGCTCTTCGCCGACGGCGCTGAGGAAGTAGTCGAACAGGTTGCGGATGTCGCGGGTGATCAGCAGGTTGCCGCTGGCGTCGACACTGAAACTGCCATCGACGCTGGTGCCCCTGAAGGAGGTTGGCAGCGGCGCGACCTTGGCCGGCATGACCTGGGGGGCCGGCACCGCTTCTCCCGCGGAGGCTGCTGGCGGGGCGCGGTCTGCGCCCGCCTGCGCGCTGGCCGGGGGCGCCATCTCGGGGGCGGGGGAAGGTTCCAGCCAGACGAACCAGGCCAGGCTGGCGGCGAACGCCAGTGGAATCAGCAGGAGGATTTTCTTCACGCGAGGGGGCTTCCGGGAAAGGGCCGGGGCCGAGGCCCCGGCCGGGGTCCTACAGGCTGGCGTTCTTCAGGCGGTTGGCGTGCTGGCGGTAGACGCTGACCGGGCTGGTCTCGAACAGGCTGGTGAGGCCGAAGACCTGGTTCACCTCGTCCAGGTGGTTCATCCGGTAGTTGTCGCGGATCACCATGCCCAGGTGCGAACTGCAGGTGCCGACCAGGCCGTCGTTGGCGGTGCCGTTCTTGAAGGTCAGCGACGAGGCGCCGAGGAAGGCGTCGCTCGGATCGAGGAAGTTGGTCAGCGGCGAGGAACCGCTCCAGGAGTAATAGCTCACGCCGTTGACCTTGTAGGTGCCTTCGCCGCAGGCCGAGGTGGGGATGCCCTGCGGGTACTTGGCGTTGAAGCGCGCGGCCCCCTCGCTGTTCAGCGACTCCAGCGAGCCCAGTGAATTCTGCGTACCGGTGCTGCCGCTGGAAAGGAAGCTGATCAGCGCGCCGAGGCTGTTGACCAGCCCGGAGAGGACTGCCTCGCCGGCCGAACCCGGTGGGATCTGGCGCAGGAAGTCGGCGGTGTCCGAACCCTTGTGCGGGGCGCCGACGCTGGTGGCGGAAGCGATCAGGTCGGGACGTACGGCGGCGACGTAGCGGATGGTCGGCCCGCCGTGGCTGTGGCCGATCAGGTTGACCTTGGGCTGGCCGCTGAGGGCGACGATTTCCTCCACCTGTTGCAGCAACTGCTCGCCGCGGACTTCCGAGGTGTCCAACTGGCTGACTTCGGTGACGTAGACCTGGGCACCGTCACGGCGCAAGGCGCTGGGAATGCCGAACCAGTAGTCGACCCCGAGGATATTGTCGAAGCCGAGCATGCCGTGGGCCAGCACGATGGGGTATTTGGTCTGGGTGTAGGTGCTGGCCTGGATCAGGGGGCTGGCAGCGAGAGAGGCGAGGCCGATGGCCAGGCCGAGGGGGAGCAGAGACTTCTTCTTCATGTTGTTCTCATCTCAGGTTGATGGGGCCGAGGGGCGCGTCCTGCCAGCCATCGCCCGAATCCTTCCGGGAGAACCGCTTCGCTGTCCCTTGCGCAGGAACCGTGCCAGCTTCGGCTTTTTTCCTCCAGGCCAGGAAATCCGCGGCTTCCTGGCGGCCGGTCATAACCTGCGTGGCAGAGCGGAAGAGGCGGGTTGTTACGGCGCGAAACGCTCGTTTGAATCTTCCCCGCACAACGCCCAGCGACCGAGTGTGCGGTAGCGCACGCCCGCGGCGTCGTTTTGCGAGCAAAACAGGCTGAAATGGTCGACCTGCCATACGAAGGTTGGGGGTGGCGGGACGTCCTCCAGCGGCGCGGCATCGCGAGCCAGGGTCAGATGGGCGCTGAATGGGCGGGTTTCCACGGGCAGCTCCAGTTCGGCAAGGCCGGAGCGCAGGGCGCGGCGCAGGCGCAGGAGGGCGCCGGGCGGTTGGCTGGGGGCCAGCAGCAGGATGCCGTTCCTCCAGCGCAGCAGGCGGTCGAGACACAGGTCGAAGGGCGCGGCCTCGATGGCCGCGGCCATGTCCAGCAGGGCCTCGAGCCGAGCGGACGGGACCTGCCCGAGGAAGGCCAGGGTCAGGTGCAGGTTCGCCGTCGCCACCTGGCGTCCGGGCAGTGGCCGGTCATCGCGCCACCGGCCGATCCGCTCGGCGAGGGGAGGTGGACAGGGCAGGGCGAAGAACAGGCGAAGAGAGCGATCGGGCATGGGCGCCTCCGCGTGTTTCTTGACAGTCTCCATGCGGCTTTTCTAGGATGCGCGTGCGCCGATTTAAACAGCAACTTGCGGGGCGCCCGGCAGCAGCCGAAATACCGCTAAAGCGCTGGCTCGGTGTTGCCTCTCACCGCTGTCCAGCGGGACCGAAGAGGCGGAGACATGACGTCATGACCTGTCCCAGCACGCAATTGCGCCTGGCACCCATCACTACCGGCCTGGTCCGGCGGAACCCGAGGATTCTCCTCAGCGGGCCGCACCAGCCGACCCTCGTCCGTTACCTCGAAGGCTGGCCGAAGCGCTGGAACGGTTCGCGTACCTTCCTTATCCAGTTCGCCCAGGACGGCAAGGACCTGGCGCGCTTCCCCAGCGACGCGTTCGACTTCGCCGTGGTCCAGGCCCCCGGGGCGGAAGACCTGGACCTGGTGGTCCGGCAACTGATCCGGGTCGCCCGCCAGGGCCTGATCACCCGCCGTATCCTGCGCTGAGCGCGTGGCCCCTCAGGGCGCCGGTGGATACTCGATCTCGACGACGAACCAGAGCTTTTCCCCGGCCGGGGTGCGCACCAGCACCTCGGCGTCCAGCTCCTTGCCGACCAGTGCGCGGGCGAGCGGCGAGTCGATGCTGATCTGGTTGTTGCGCAGGTCCAGTTCGTCGGGGCCGACGATGCGATAGCGGGCCTGCTCGCCGTCTTCGTCTTCCAGGGTCACCCAGGCGCCGAAGTACACCCGGTTCGGATCCGCCGGCCGCTCGCCGACCACTTTCAGGTTTTCCAGGCGCTTGCGCAGGAAGCGCACGCGACTGTCGATCTCGCGGAGCATCTTCTTGCCGTAGATGTATTCGGCGTTTTCCGAGCGATCGCCGAGGGCGGCGGCTTCGCTGACCGCCTGGGTCACCTGGGGACGGCGCACGTGCCAGAGTTCATGCAGCTCTGCACGTAACCGCGCGGCGCCCTCCGGAGTGATCAGCGGGGTGCCGGCGGTGCGCGGTGGACGATAGCGACTCATGGTTCGGGTGGTTCCACAAATGAACGGATGAAAGCCTGCCAGTGTATCCGATCAGCCCTCGCGCAGGACCCGCAGCGGGCTGCTGTTGAGGGCGCGACGGGTACCCAGCAGGCCAGCGCCGCCTACCAGCACGGCGCCTACCAGAGGCAGCGCGAGCAACCAGGGGTGCGCTTGCCACGGCAGGTCGAAGACCAGTCGGTAGAGCAGCAGGCTGACCGCCTCGCAGCCGAGCGCCGCGAGCAGGCCGCTGACTGCGCCGAGCAGGGCGAACTCGACCCGCCGGGTACGTTGCAGCAACTCGCGCTCGGCACCCAGCGCGCGCAGCAGGGCACCCTGGCGCACGCGCTCGTCGAGGGTCGCCTGGAGGCCGGCGAAGAGCACCACGAAGCCCGCCGCGAGAACGAACACCAGCACGTACTCCACGGCCAGGGTGACCTGGTCGAGGATGCTCCGCAGCTGGCTCAGCAGGGCGTCTACCGGCAGCAGGGTGACGGTGGGGAAGGCGCGGGCCAGTGCGATCAGGTCGCGTTCCTGGCTGGCCGGCAGGTAGAAGCTGGTCAGGTAGGTCACCGGCAGGTCGGTCAGGGTGCCGGGCTGGAAGACCATGAAGAAGTTCGGCTGGAAATTGTCCCACTTCACCTTGCGCAGGCTCTGGACCTGGACCTCGCGATTCTGCCCGGCGACGCTGAAGGTGAGCCGGTCGCCGACCTGGATACGCAGGTTGGCGGCCAGCTTCTCTTCCACCGACACGCCCGGCAGGGCCCCCGGCTGCGGCGCGCTCCACCAGCGTCCGGCGGTGAGCTGGTTGCCGGAGGGCAGTCGCTCTGACCAGGTCAGGCCGAGGTCGCGCTGCAGGGCACGCTCGCTGCGCACGTCTTCGTCGAGCGCCTGGACCGGCTTGCCGTTCACCGCTACCAGGCGCCCGGGAACCATGGGGAACAGCGGCTCGGCGCCGGGGGAGAGCTTTTGCACGCGACGTTCGAAGGCGTCCTTTTCCGTCGGCAGGATGTTCAGGGCGAAATGGTTGGGGGCGTCCGGCGGCAACTGGGCCTGCCAGGTATCCAGCAGTTCGCCGCGAAGCAGGGCGATCAGGGCCATGGCCAGCAGGATCAGGCCGAAGGCCAGGCTCTGTCCGGCGGCGGCCAGCGGGTGCCGCAACAACTGGCCGAGTCCCAGCCGCCATGGCAGGCTGGCACGCGCCAGTGCCCGGCGCAGGCCGTTCAGGCCGAGCAGCAGGAGGGCGCCGAGCACCAGCGTGGCGACCAGGCCGCCGCCGAGCAGGGCGAGGGTCAGCTTCAGGTCGAGACTCAACCGCCACATGATCAGGCCCAGGGCGAGCAGGGCGCAGGCGTAGGCCATCCAGGTGCGCATCGGCACCGGCAGCAGGTCGCTGCGCAGGACCCGCAACGGCGGTACCCGGCCCAGGGCTGCCAGCGGCGGCAGGGCGAAGCCGGCCAGCGCTACCAGGCCGGTGGCGATCCCGGCGAAGGCGGGGAACAGGCCGCCGGCTGGTACGTCCGGCGGCAGCAGCGTGGCGAGCAGGCGGAACAGGCCGAGCTGCGCCAACCAGCCGAGCAGGGCGCCGATGGCGCTGGCGAGCAGGCCCAGCAGCAACAGTTGCAGCGCGTAGAGGAGCAGGGTTTCGCTGCGCGACAGACCGAGGCAGCGCAGCAGCGCGCTGGCGTCGTAGCGCCGTGCAGCGAAACGGGCGGCGGACAGCGCCACGGCGACGCCGGCGAGCAGCACCGCGGCCAGGCTGGCCAGGTTCAGGTAGCGCTCGGCGCGGCCGAGGGCATCGCCCACCTGGCGGTTGCCGTCGCGGGCATCCTGCAGGCGCTGGTTGGCGGCGAGGCTGCCCTTGACCTGCTGGCGATAGGCCTGGAGGGCTTCCGGCGGGCCTTCCCACAGATCGCGGTAGCGCACCCGGCTGCCCGGCTGGACCACCCCGGTGGCATCGAGGTCGGCCAGGCTCATCATGGCGCGGGGCGTCAGGCTGTAGAAGTCGCCGGCGCGGTCCGGCTCGTAGGTAAGGATGCGCGCGATGCGCAGCGGCTTGCGGCCGATCTCGATGCTGTCGCCGACCTTCAGGTCGAGGCTGACCAGCAGGCGCGATTCGACCCATACCTCGCCCGCCTGCGGACGACCGCCGGCCTGCTCGGCGGCGAACGGCGCGGCAGCGCTCTTGAGCTGGCCGCGCAAGGGGTAGCGGTCGCCGACCGCCTTGATGCTGCTGAGCTGGATGCCCTGGTCGGTGGCGATCACGCTGGAAAACTCGACGCTGTCGGCGTGGCGCAGGCCCAGACGGGTGCCGCGTTCGATCTGTTCGGCGCTTGCCGGCTGGGTACCGTTGAGCACCAGGTCGGCGCCGAGGAACTCGGCGGCGCGGGCGAGCATGGCGCCGTTCAGGCGGGCGCTGAAATAGCCGATGGCGGTGCTCGAGGCGACCGCGATCAGCAGGGCGAAGAACAGCACGCGCAGCTCGCCGCTGCGCGACTCGCGGAACAATTGGCGACCGGCGAGGCTCAGTAGGCGGGAGAGGGGCACCGGCTTCATCAGGGTTCGACCCGGTCGATCAGGCGTCCGCTTTCCAGACGGATCAGGCGCCGGCAGCGATGCGCCAGACGCTCGTCGTGGGTAACCAGGACCAGGGTGGTACCGCGTTCGCGGTTGAGTTCGAAGAGCAGGTCGCTGATCCGCTCGCCGGTGGCGCTGTCGAGGTTGCCGGTGGGTTCGTCGGCGAACAGCACGTCCGGCTCCGCCGCGAAGGCGCGGGCAATGGCGACCCGCTGCTGCTCGCCGCCGGAGAGCTGGCGCGGATAGTGGCCCAGGCGTTGGCCGAGGCCGACTCGCTCGAGCAGTTCTCTGGCGCGCTGGCGAGCGTCGGCGCGGCCTTCCAGCTCCAGGGGCAGCATCACGTTCTCCAGCGCATCGAGGCTGTCGAGCAACTGGAACGACTGGAACACGAAGCCTACATGGGCCGCGCGGACGCGCGCCCGCTGGTCCTCGTCGAGGTCGCCGAGGGCGTGCCCGGCGAGACGGACCTCGCCGCCGCTGGGCTGGTCGAGCCCGGCGAGCAGGCCGAGCAGGGTCGACTTGCCGGAGCCGGAGCTGCCGACGATCGCCAGGCTGTCGCCGCGGGCGAGGTCGAGGGAGAGGTCGTGGAGGATGGTCAACTTGCCTTCCGCGCTACCGACAACCTTGCTAAGGTTCTGCGCGTTGAGAATGCTGGCGCTCATGGAGGTTCCGATGCGTGCATTGCTGTTGAGCGGCTGCCTGGCCCTGGTCCTGCTGACCCAGCAGGCCGCGGCGCAGACGCTGTTGGTCGTGGGCGATAGTATCAGCGCCGCTTTGGGACTGGATACCAGCCAGGGCTGGGTCGCCCTGCTGCAGAAGCGCCTCGCCGACGAAGGTTACGACTACCGGGTGGTGAACGCCTCGATCAGCGGCGACACCTCCGCGGGCGGCCTGGCGCGCCTGCCGGCGCTGCTTGCCGAGGAGAAGCCGGCGCTGGTGGTGATCGAGCTGGGAGGCAACGACGGGCTGCGCGGAATGGCGCCGGCGCAATTGCAACAGAATCTTGCCAGCATGGCGCAAAAGGCCCGGGCGGAAGGGGCGAGGGTGCTGCTGCTGGGTATCCAGTTGCCGCCGAACTACGGCCCGCGCTACATCGAGGCCTTTTCCAAGGTCTACGGCGCGGTCGCGGCGCAGGAAAAGACCGCCCTGGTGCCGTTTTTCCTCGAAGGGGTCGGCGGGGTCCAGGGGATGATGCAGGCGGATGGCATCCATCCGGCGCTCGCCGCCCAGCCGAGGCTCCTGGAAAATGTCTGGCCGACGCTGAAACCGCTGCTTTGAGACTTCCCCGGGAAACCGCTTTCGGCTAAGGTTGCGCACCCCTCAGGAGCCCCCCATGCCGCGTCCCGCCTGGACCCTCTACGCCTATCAACTGATCGAGCCCGACGATCAGCTGGACCTGTTCGCCTGTCGCGAGGTCCGGGTGCATGTGGTGGCGCGTCAGCTGGAGCTGGATACCCCGGCGGACCGCACGCTTTGCGGCAAGCTGCTGCCGGCCCAGCCGCGCTGGCAGCCGCTGGAACGGGCGCGTCTGCGCGACCGGCTGCTGTGTCCCGATTGCCGGAAACAACTGGAGGCGGAAAAGCGCGGGGAGCGCCTGTCCTGGTTGGTCTGAGCCCTCCCGGTGAAACCTGGCGGGGTGTTACACTGTCTTTCCTACTCCTTCATCGCACTCGCCAAGGATTCTCCGGAATGTTGTCGCGCGTACCCGTTGTCTCACTGTCTTTCGCCGCGCTGCTTTCGGCCGGCTCCGCATCGGCCCTGGAACTGCAGCTCCCGCCTCCGGGCGAGGACGTCGTCGGCCAGGTCCAGGTGATCAAGGCCAAGTACGAGGACACTTTCGCCGACCTCGGCGAGCAGTACAACCTGGGCTACAGCGAAATGGTCGCCGCCAACCCCGGCGTCGATCCCTGGTTGCCGGGCGTCGGCACCGAGGTGATCATCCCGACCCGCTTCGTGCTGCCGCCTGGCCCGCGCGAAGGCGTGGTGATCAACCTGGCCGAGTACCGCCTGTACTACTACCCGAAAGGGCAGAGCGTGGTGCACACCTATCCGCTGGGCATCGGCCGCGAGGGCTGGGGTTCGCCGATCGCGAACACCCGCATCACCGCCAAGACCAAGGACCCGGCCTGGTATCCGCCGGCCTCGATCCGCGCCGAGCACGCCGCCGATGGCGATCCGCTGCCGACCGTGGTGCCGCCGGGCCCGGACAATCCGCTGGGACCGTACAAGCTGACCCTGGGTGTGCCGGGCTACCTGATCCATGGTTCGAACAAGAAGTTCGGCATCGGCACCCGCACCAGCCATGGCTGCTTCCGCATGTACAACGCCGACGTGACCCACCTGTTCTCGATGATCAGCGTCGGCACCAGCGTGCGTATCATCAACGAGCCCTACAAGTTCGGCGTGAGCAACGGCAAGGTCTACCTGGAGGCGCATACGCCGCTGAACGACCATGGCGACCCGTCGGTGGTGGATAAGCACACCGCGGTGATCAATACCCTGCTCAAGCGCGACGACCTGGCCAAGCGTATCCAGTTGAACTGGGACGTGGTCCGCGAAGTGGTGGCCTCGGAGGATGGCGTGCCGGTGGAAATCGCCCAGGAATCGGCGCCGGCGATGACCGCGACGGTGGATAGCGATCCTACCCAGCTTACGCCCTGACGGAGAGCGTCGAGGCAGAGGCCCGCGTACCCGCAAGGGACGCGGGTTTTTTCATGCCCGGCGAAACGCAGGCATAAAAAAACCGGCCCCGAGGGACCGGTTTTCAACAGGTCGTGAGACCTATTACTTGCGGCTGGCTTTTTCCAGCATGCGCAGGGCACGCTCGTTAGCCTCGTCAGCGGTCTGCTGAGCTTTCTGAGCAGCGCCCAGAGCTTCGTCAGCCTTGCGATAGGCTTCGTCAGCGCGAGCCTGAGCACGAGCAGCTGCGTCTTCGGTAGCGGTCAGACGAGCTTCGGTTTCTTTGGAGTGGCTGCTGCAACCGGTGGCCAGAACAGCAGCCAGAGCCAGAGCAGAGAATTTCAGAACGTTGTTCATCGTGTTCCCCTTAAGGTGGACATTTCCATAACAGCAATCTCCCCAGCCGGGGAAATTAGCCGGCTACATACTACCCATTACTTGTAGTAAGTAAACTGACCAAGCGCAAGCCGAGCAACTTTTTTTTTAGTCCCCCCGACTTTAGCAGTAGTTGGAGTGTCGTTTGTTCAAAAAATATCCAGCGTGCGGCGCAAGTAAGCAATTTCCCGGACCTTGGGTAGAGTTGCTGCAAGAGGCGGGGGATGAGGGCTGCCGGGTTGTCGAGAATGTTCCGCCGGAGTGGCTGGCGCTTATCGACTTGGCGGGGAGTGGCAAGTAACAACTAAGTTGCCAGCATGTTGCCGGAAATGCCGTAAGTATTGGTGCGGAAATGAAAAAGGCCCGGCTAACTTGATTAGCCGGGCCTTCTTGCGATCTGGCGGTGAGGGAGGGATTCGAACCCTCGATACGGTTTCCCGTATACACACTTTCCAGGCGTGCTCCTTCAACCACTCGGACACCTCACCAGGTTCTCGACAGCGCCGTGTCTGTCGAGGCGCGCAATTTACTCGAACATTTCCCGCTTGGCAAATATTTTTTTAACTTTTTCATCGGCTTAGGTCGTCGGAGGAAAGTCCGCGGGGTGCCTTGGTAGACTGCCGGGCACGAAGAGGAGAGGCGGATGGCGAGCTGGGACATTTTCTGTAGCGTGGTCGACAACTATGGCGACATCGGCGTCACCTGGCGCCTGGCTCGCCAACTGGCCGCCGAGTACGGTCAGGCCGTGCGCCTGTGGGTGGACGAGCCGCAGGCCTTCGCCCGGATCTGTCCGCGGGCGGACCCGGCGGCGCACGTGCAGTGCCTGGATGGGGTCGAAGTGCGTGCCTGGGGCCGGCCGTGGGCATCGGTGGTGGCGGCCGACGTGGTGATCGAGGCCTTCGCCTGCGAACTGCCGGAGGCGCACCGGCAGGCCATGCGCGAGCGCGAGCGGCCGTCCCTGTGGCTGAACCTGGAGTACCTGAGTGCCGAGGAATGGATCGGCAGTTGCCACGCATTGCCGTCGCTGCAGGCGTGCGGGCTTTCCAAGTACTTCTTCTTTCCCGGGTTCCGCGAGCCCAGTGGCGGCCTGTTGCGCGAGGCCGGCCTGCTGGAACGTCGGCGCCGTTTCCAGGCCTCTGCCTCGGCGCAGGATGAGTTTCTCGCCTCCCTCGGCGTGCGGCGGAAGGTTGGCGAGCGACTGATTTCGCTGTTTGCCTACGAAAACCCGGCGCTGCCTGGCTGGCTGGAACAACTGCGCGACGCCCGCCAGCCGAGCCTGCTGCTGGTGCCGGAGGGGCGGGTGCTGGCGGATGTCGCCGATTGGCTGCGGGTGGCTACCCTGGCCGTCGGGGACGTCCATGTGCGCGACGCGTTGCGGGTCCAGGTGCTGCCGTTCATGGCGCAGGACGACTACGATCGCCTGTTGTGGTGCTGCGACCTGAACGCGGTGCGCGGCGAGGACTCCTTCGTTCGCGCGCAGTGGGCGGGACGGCCGCTGCTCTGGCACATCTATAGACAGGAAGAGGAGGCGCACCTGGCGAAGCTCGAGGCATTCCTCGAACTCTATTGCGCCGGCCTGCCCGTCGACCTGGCGGAAAACCTGCGCACCTTCTGGCTGGCGTGGAACGCCGGCGGTGGACTTGCCGGGGCCTGGGAGGGGCTGGAGAGGCAACTGCCCGAGTGGCGTAGGGAAGCGCAGCGCTGGGCCGACGAACAGGGCATGCGTCCGGATCTTGCGGCAAGGCTGGTGCAATTTTACGCAGATTGGCTATGATACGCGGCCTGATTTTTTGTCTTTCATCCATCGGATATTCGTATGAAAACCGCTCAAGAGTTCCGCGCCGGCCAGGTTGCCAACATCAATGGCGCTCCCTGGGTCATCCAGAAGGCCGAGTTCAACAAGTCCGGCCGTAACGCTGCCGTCGTCAAGATGAAGCTGAAGAACCTGCTGACCGGCGCCGGTACCGAGACCGTGTTCAAGGCCGACGACAAGCTGGAGCCGATCATCCTCGATCGCAAGGAAGTGACCTACTCCTACTTCGCCGACCCGCTGTACGTCTTCATGGACAGCGAGTTCAACCAGTACGAGATCGAGAAAGACGATCTGGAAGGCGTGCTGACCTTCATCGAAGACGGCATGACCGACATCTGCGAAGCCGTGTTCTACAACGACAAGGTGATCTCGGTAGAGCTGCCGACTACCATCGTTCGCCAGATCGCCTACACCGAGCCGGCCGTCCGCGGCGACACCTCGGGCAAGGTGATGAAGACCGCGCGCCTGAACAACGGCGCCGAGCTGCAGGTTTCCGCGTTCTGCGAAATCGGCGACTCGATCGAGATCGATACCCGCACCGGCGAGTACAAGTCCCGCGTCAAGGCCTGATCCTTTCGCGCGACGAGAAAAAGCCCGGCATTCGCCGGGCTTTTTCGTTTCCGCTGTCCGCCGCCGCGGCGCGGAGAGTCGGAAGCTTCAGACCGACACGTTCAGGCGTACGTCGATATTGCCGCGGGTAGCGTTGGAGTAGGGGCAGACCTGGTGGGCGGCGGCTACCAGCGCTTCGGCGGCTTCGCGCTCCAGGCCAGGCAGGCTGATGTGCAGTTCGACCTCCAGGCCGAAGCCGCCGGGAATCTGGCCGATGCCGACCTTGCCGGTTATCGAGGCGTCGGCGGGAAGGGTCTGCTTGCGCTGGCCGGCAACGAACTTCAGGGCCCCGATGAAGCAGGCCGAGTAGCCGGCGGCGAACAGTTGTTCCGGGTTGGTGGCCGCGCCGCCCTGGCCGCCCAGTTCGCGCGGAGTGCTGAGTTTCACGTCGAGCACGCCGTCCGAGGATACCGCACGGCCGTCACGGCCTCCGGTGGCGGTTGCGCTTGCGGTGTAGAGAGCCTTGATGGTTTGCATGAGGGTCACCTGTCTAGATTGTGCGTTAATTTCTTGCGCGCTAAGTAAGTGCGTGAAATGAAATTTATCGTCACGCTATTTTGTGCGCAAGATAAATCGTTGGAAGATTTGGCGATAAAAACCAGACAGGTAGGTATAAGCCCCTCAGTCCGGTGCTTGCAGGTTGCCGCGCAGGGCCAGCAGCTCATCCTTGAGGGCGACCAGCTGTGGCAAGTCGAGGCCGGTACTCTCCAGGATGCAGGCGGGAATGCTCTCGGCCTGTCGCTGCAGGGCGCGGCCCTTGTCGGTCAGGCGCAGCAGGACTACGCGTTCGTCTTCGCTGCTGCGAGTGCGGGTAATCAGACCTTCGCCCTCCAGGCGCTTGAGCAGAGGCGTGAGCGATCCCGGGTCGGTAAGCATGCGTGCGCTGATTTCGCCCACGGTCAGGCCGTCGCGTTCCCATAGCACCAGCATGGCGATGTACTGCGGATAGGTGAGGCCGAGCGCTTGCAGCAGGGGCTTGTAGACCTTGGTCATCTGCAGCGAGGTGGAATACAGGGCGAAGCACAGCTGGTTGTCCAGCTTGAGCTGCTCGCAAGGGGGGGTGGGCAGTCGGGACATGGCTGTCTTCCAAGTAAGTAGGGCGCTGTGCATGAATTTAGCGTAGTGGCTATTGGCTTTCCAGGTTTCCCGCCGGGTGGTGTCTTCAGCGCTCGCCGAGACGCTGCTGCAGGGCCTGGTCCCAGGGTGGCGGAAAACCGAAGCGCTCGCGGAGGAAAGCCAGCAGCAGGCGGGTTCGCGAACTGGCTTCGCGTTCCAGGCGCAGAGCATA
Organism: Pseudomonas sp. CP-1; assembly: GCF_021213715.1. Taxonomy (NCBI): domain Bacteria; kingdom Pseudomonadati; phylum Pseudomonadota; class Gammaproteobacteria; order Pseudomonadales; family Pseudomonadaceae; genus Pseudomonas; species Pseudomonas sp. CP-1. Next base: position 29,664 of record NZ_JAJQKY010000032.1, on the reverse strand, counting down.
GATGCAGGTGGGCTCGGCGGCGGGCAAGCCCTCGTCGCAGAACAGCGCCTGCAGTTCGCCGCGCAGCAGGTACTCGCTGCATAGCCAGGTCGGCAGGTGGGCGATGCCGAGGCCGGCCAGCGCCGCGTCGACCATCGCTTCGGCGTTATTGGTGGCCAGCCGCGCCCGTTTCGGCCGCAGGTGCTGGAGCTTGCCGTCGTGCTGGAAGCGCCAGGCATAGGGTGGCGACAGGTTGTCCCAATCGATGCCGGCATGCTCCGGCAGTTCGCCGGGGGATGCGGGAACGCCGTGTTCGCGCAGGTACTCCGGGCTGGCGCAGACCACCCGCACCATCGGCGCCAGCGAAGTGGCCACCAGGCGGCTGTCGGGCAGCGGGCCGGCGCGCAACACCAGGTCGACCTCGCCGAGATGTTCGCCCTGCAGGTCGATGAAACTCCCGATCAGGCGCAATTGCACGTCCAGCCCGGGGTTGGCCTTGAGGAAGTCGGCGATCGCCGGGGCCAGGTGGCGGCGGCCGAAGGGCACCGGCGCATCGATACGGATCAGGCCCTGCGGCGCGGTGCTCAGGGACACCGCTTCGGCGCGGGCCAGGCGCAGTTCGGTGACGATCCGCCGGGCGCGGTCGGCGAAGGCCAGGCCGGCCGGCGTGGCGCGTACCGCATGGGTGGTGCGCACCAGCAGGGTGCTGCCGACGGCGCGCTCCAGGGCGTCCATCCGGCGCGCTACGGCGGACGGGGTGAGCGGGTGCTTGCGGGCAGCGGCGGAGAAGCTGCCGCCATCGAGGACATCGAGGTAGAGAACGAACTGTTCGCTGAGGGTATCGGGCAACATGCTCATGCCTTTGCGTGATTGGCATAGCCATTGTGCTTTCTTGTGCGTTTCCCATCCAGCCACGCTTGCCTAGCATGGAGGCGTCGAAAGAGGGGCTGACATGCTGGATGTATTTCTCGATTTCCTGCTGGGGATGGTGCTCGGTTGCCTGGGCGGTCTGTTCGGGATAGGCGGCGGCCTGCTGGCGATCCCGGCGCTGGGGGTGATCTTCGGCCTCGACCAGCAATTGGCGCAGGGTACCGCGCTGGTGATGGTGGTACCGAACGTGGTGCTGGCGTTGTGGCGCTACCACCAGCGCAACCGCATCGATCCGCGCCAGGCCGGAGTCCTTGCCCTGACCGGCCTGCTTTGCGCGTTCCTGGCGTCCAGCGTGGCCGCGCGGATCGATGCGGCGCGGATGCGCGAAGCGTTCGTGATCTTCCTCCTGGCGCTGGCCGGCTACATGTTCTGGCGCCTGTTCCGGCGCCCGCCGCAGGGCGGCGCGACGCCGCGCTACGGTTTGCCCTGGATGGGCGTGCTGGGCCTTGGCGCAGGTTCGCTCGGCGGGCTTTTCGGGGTGGGCGGCGGGGTGCTGGCGACACCGGTGCTGACTTCGGTGTTCGGCCTCGCCCAGGTCGTCGCACAGGGCCTCGCGCTGGCCCTGGCCGCACCGAGCACGGCGGTGGCGCTGGGGACCTACGCCATGCACGGTCATGTCGACTGGCGGATGGGGATCCCCCTGGCGCTGGGCGGCCTGCTGAGCATTTCCTGGGGCGTGAGGCTGGCCCACGCCTTGCCCGAGCGCAGCCTGCGCATGGCCTTCTGTGCCTTCCTCGCGTTGTGCGCGGTGCTCCTGCTGGTGCGCGGTTGAGTCAGAGACGGAAGCCCTCGCCGATGTATTCGGCGAGCTTCTCGGTGACCGGCGACTGGCTGTGCGGGTTGCGCATCAGCATGATGCTGGCCGAGGGCAGGGCGGGCAGGCCCTCGCTCTCGTCGAGGATGCGCAGGTTGCCGGTGAGCAGGCTACGCAGTTGCACGGTCACGGCGAGGCCGGCGCTGACCACCGCGAACAGCGCCGACAGGCTGGGGCTGCTGTAGGCGATGCGGTAGTCCAGTTCCGCCGCCTCCAGGGCGTTGCAGGCCCAGGCCCGGCAAAAGCAGGTGGTGTTGAACATGGCCAGCGGGATCGGCCGCTGGTCGTGGGGGCAGAAGCCCTCGGCGGCCATCCAGACGAAGGGCTCCTGGCGCAGCAACTGGCCGATCTCGGTGCCCGGCTCACGGGTGACGATGGACAGGTCGAGGTCGTTGCGCGCCAGCAGGTTGAGCGAGGTGTCGCAATGCACCTCGACCTGCACCAGCGGATAGGCTTCGGCGAAGCGCGACAGGATCGCCGGGAGGAAGCGCATCACGTAGTCGTCCGGGGTGCCGATGCGCACCGAGCCGACCATGTGCGGGCGGCGCAGGGTGTTGAACACCTCGCCGTGCAGCTTGAGGATCCGCCGGGCATAGCCGAGCAGCACCTGGCCTTCGGCGGTGAGGCGGGTCTGCCTTCCGTCGCGCTCGAACAGCGAGCGCTGCAGGACGTCCTCCTCTAGCCGCTTCATCTGCATGCTGACCGCCGACTGGGTGCGATTCAGCGCCTCCGCGGCGCGGGTGAAACCACCGTGCTCGGCGATGGCGACGAAGGTGCGGAGCAATTCCGTATCGATGCCGGGCTGGTAGCTCATTCATCAATCTCCAAGATGCATTGCATAAGAATGATTCGTTGGATTGATCCTATGCCTGGCGGGAGACTGTGCCTATCCCGAACGGAGGGCAAGACGATGAAAGGTCAACAGGATTATTTCGGCAGTCACTGCTACGCTGCATCCCATCCCGCCTCGACCGCTGCGCCGTCGTTGTGGCGTCGCTGGCGGCGCTGGTTGCAGTTGGCCCGCGAGCGCCGGGAACTGCTGAGGATGAGCGACGAAGCGCTGAAGGACCTCGGCCTGAGTCGGGCGGATATCTTCCAAGAGGGCGAGCGGCATTTCTGGGACGACCCGCTGCGTCGGCATTGAGCGAACCGCAGCGGCGCGCCGGGCTGGCGCGGCGGCGGGGGCACGATAGACTCGCAGTCTCCTTCATCGACTGGGGCGCTCCATGAGTCTTTCGCTTTCCCTCGCCGAAGCCCGCCGCCTGGCCCTGGCCGCGCAGGGCTTCGACGGCCGGCGGACGTGCCGCAGCGTGCAGCGGCGGCATCTGCGCGAAATGCTCGCGCGCCTCGGCCTGTTACAGATCGATTCGGTGAATGCGCTGGTGCGCTCGCACTACCTGCCGCTGTTTTCCCGCCTCGGTCCCTACTCCATGACGCTGCTCGACGAGGCAGCCTGGAGTGTCGGCCGTCACCGCCAGTTGTTCGAATACTGGGGGCACGAGGCCTCGCTACTGCCGCTGGAACACTACCCGCTGATGCGCTGGCGGATGCGCCAGGCCGCCGACGGCCAGGGCATCTACCAGCAACTGGCACGTTTCGGCCGGGAACAGCAGCCACTGATCCGCCAGGTGTTGCAGGCGGTGCGCGAGCAAGGCGCGCTGGGTGCCGGCAGCCTGAGCACGCGGCAGGAGCGGGCCGGTCCCTGGTGGGACTGGAGCGCGGAAAAGCATGCGCTGGAATGGCTGTTCGCCGCCGGTGAGCTGACGGTGGCCGGACGGCGCGGTTTCGAGCGGCTCTATGATCTGCCGGAGCGAGTGTTTCCCGCGGAATTGCTGGCGCGTCCCGAGCTTTCGGAGGCACAGGCCCAGCGCGAGCTGTTGCGGATGGCGGCGAGCGCCCTGGGCGTGGCCACCGAAAAGGACCTGCGCGACTACTATCGGCTGAGCCCGGCGCAGAGCCGCGCGCGCCTCGCCGAACTGGTGGAGGCTGGCGAGCTGCTGCCGGTCCGGGTCGAGGGCTGGAGCCAGCCGGCCTACTGCCCCGGCGAACCGCAGGTGCCGAGGCGGCTAGGCGCCAGTGCCTTGCTCTCGCCCTTCGACTCGTTGGTCTGGGAGCGGGCGCGGGCCGAGCGCCTGTTCGATTTCCGCTATCGTCTGGAGATCTACACGCCGAAGGAAAAACGCGTGTACGGCTACTACGTGCTGCCATTCCTGTACAACGGCCGTCTGGTCGGCCGCGTCGACCTCCGCGCCGAGCGGGCGCGGGAGCGCCTGGCGGTGCATGCGCTGCATGCCGAGGCGAACGGCATGGACGATGCCGCCCTGCACGATCTGGCCGAGCAGTTGCGCAGCATGGCCGCCTGGCTGGGCCTGGCGACGGTGGCGATCGAGGGGCGCGGGGAGTTAGCGGTGCGCTTGCGCGGGGTGCTGCTCTAGCGAACGCTCCCGCCGGGCGGCGGGAGCGTTCGCGGCGCGCTCAGCGGCGTACCTGCTTCAGGGTTTCGGCGATCAGGAAGGCCAGCTCCAGCGACTGGTCGGCGTTCAGCCGCGGGTCGCAGTGGGTGTGGTAGCGGTCGCTGAGGCCGTCTTCGGTGATCGGTCGCGAACCGCCGATGCATTCGGTGACGTTCTGCCCGGTCATCTCGATGTGGATGCCGCCGGCGTAGCTGCCTTCGGCCTGGTGCACCTCGAAGAACTGGCGGACTTCGGCGAGCACGCGGGCGAAGTCGCGGGTCTTGTAGCCGCTGGAGGCCTTGATGGTATTGCCGTGCATCGGGTCGGAACTCCACAGCACCTGGCGGCCCTCGCGCTGGATGGCCTGGATCAGGCGCGGCAGGTGGTCGCCGACCTTGTCGGCACCCATCCGCACGATCAGGTTGAGGCGGCCCGGATCGTTGTCCGGGTTGAGAATATCGATCAGGCGGATCAGCTCCTCGCTGTCCATGCTCGGTCCGACCTTGACCCCGATCGGATTGCCTACGCCGCGCAGCATCTCGACATGAGCGCCGTCGAGCTGGCGGGTGCGGTCGCCGATCCAGAGCATGTGCGCCGAGCAGTCGTACCACTCGCCGGTCAGGCTGTCGCGGCGGGTCAGGGCTTCCTCGTAGTTCAGCAGGAGCGCTTCGTGGGCGGTGAAGAAGCTGGTTTCGCGGAGCTGCGGCGCGCTGTCCAGGCCGCAGGCGCGCATGAAGGCGAGGGTCTCGTCGATGCGGTCGGCGAGTTGCTGGTAGCGCTCGGCCAGCGCCGAGTTGGCGATGAAGTCGAGGTTCCAGCGGTGCACCTGGTGCAGGTCGGCGAAGCCGCCCTGGGCGAAGGCGCGCAACAGGTTGAGGCTGGCGGTGGACTGGTGGTAGGCCTGCAACAGGCGCTCCGGGTCCGGCACGCGGCTCTTCTCGTCGAAGCCGATGCCGTTGACTATGTCGCCGCGATAGGCAGGCAGGGTCACGCCGTTCTGCGTTTCGTCGCCGGAGGAGCGCGGCTTGGCGAACTGGCCGGCCATGCGCCCGACCTTCACTACCGGGCAGCCGGCGGCGAAGGTCATTACCACCGCCATCTGCAACAGTACCTTGAAGGTATCGCGGATCTTCGCCGCGGAAAATTCGGCGAAGCTTTCCGCGCAATCCCCGCCCTGGAGCAAGAAGGCGCGTCCGGCGGTGACTTCGGCGAACTGCCGGCGCAGCTCGCGAGCCTCGCCGGCGAAGACCAGCGGCGGGTATCCGGCGAGGGTCTGCTCGACCCTGGCCAGGTGCGCGGCATCGGGGTACTCGGGTTGTTGCTGGATCGGCTTGGCCCTCCAGCTCTCGGGGCTCCAGGACTGGCTCATCTACGACTCTTGGCAATGCTCGGGAAAGCGGATTGCGGCATGGTAGAGCAGCTCGCCGCAGCGCCGCCAGCGATCGTTGCAATAGCGGAAATCCATCGTCGGGCCGGCTTTGCTATGCTGCGGTGCTTTTGCCGGAGCGCCTGGCGATAGCCGGCGAAGCGGCGGGGGGAGGTGAGTGGTGAGCGAAGAACGTCTGCTGGTCGAGGAGCGCGACGAATACGGGGTCATCCGGGTCATCGAGTCCGGCGACTATCGCTTCCTCGAGTTCGGCGACGGTGTCGAGCAGAGCTGCGTGTTCATGCCCGATCCGGCCTGGCTGGAATACGACTACACCCGCGCCATGCTGCTCGGCGGGCTCTGCCATTCGCAACCGCGTCGCGCGTTGTTCCTCGGTTTCGGCGCCGGTAGCCTGACCCAGGCCTGCCTGCGTCACCTGCCGCTGGAGGAGGCCGAGGCCATCGAGCTGCGCCCGGCGATTCCGCGCCTGGCCCGTGAGCATCTGGGGCTGCGCGACGACCCGCGCCTGCGATTGCGCATCGGCGACGCACTGGAGAGCCTGGGCGAATGCGCGGAGGCCGACCTGATCTTCCTCGACCTCTATACCGATACCGGCCCGTCGGCCGCGCACCTGGCCTGGAATTTCCTCGGCGCCTGCCAGGAGCGCCTCGCCGAGGATGGCTGGCTGGTGATCAACCAGTGGAGCGGCACCGATGGCAAGCCGCTGGGCGCGCCGCTGCTGCGCGGGCGCTATCACCATCATTACTGGGAGTGTCCGGTGGCCGAGGGCAACGTGGTGATGCTGGTGCCGGCGAACCTGGCCCTCGAACTCGACCAGGAAGCCCTGCGGACGCGTGCCGCGGCGCTGGAGCCGCAACTCGGCTATTCGTTGCAGGGCTATATCGACAGCCTGCGCCCGGCCCAGTAGCCAGGGCGCGCGGACAAGGGCCCGGCCTAGCGTCCTTCGAAGCGTCCCGGGCGGCGTTCCTGGAGCGCGCGCAGGCCTTCCTTGGCGTCCTCGCTGTCGAGCAGGCGCCTGGCGGCTTCCGGCAACGCAGCGGCGGCGACCGCTTCGCCTTCCAGCAGGGCCTGGCGCGCCGAGCCGAGGGTGGCGCGCACGCCGAGCGGCGCCTGGGCCGCGACCCGTTCGGCGAGAGCGACGGCGTGGTCGAGGAGGTCTTCCGGGGCGGTGACTTCCTGCACCAGGCCGAGACGATAGGCTTCGTGGGCGTCGAATTCGTCGCCGGTGAGCAGCCAGCGCATGGCGTTGCCCCAGCCGGCGACCTGGTGCATGCGCAGTGTCGCGCCACCGAACGGGAGGATTCCGCGCTGCACTTCGAGCTGGGCGAAGCGCGCGTTGCTGGCGCAGAGGTTGATGTCGGCCGCCAGCATCAGTTCGATGCCGATGGTGTAGCAGTAGCCTTGCACGGCCACCACCAGCGGCTTGCTTGGACGCCGGCCGCCGAAGGTGCCCCAGGGATCGACGGCGCCTTCGGGGAGTTTCCAGCCCTGGCGGAAGGTCTCGCCGACATTGGCCAGGTCCAGCCCGGCGGTGAAATGCTCGCCGTGGGCGAAGAGCAGGGCACAGCGCAACTTGTCGTCGGCCTCGTATTCGCCGAGCGCGGCGACCAGGTCGTCGAGCATCGGCAGGTCGAAGGCGTTGCGCTTGGCCACGCGGTCGAGGCCGAGCAGCAGCAGGTGGCCGCGCCGTTCGCGGCTGATGCGTCCTGGGAGGGTGTCGTTCATGCGGCGGTTTCCTGGCGGGGGGCGGGCAACGTCGGTATAGACGTCTGGAATCGGGATGTCCATTGTCAGTCTCTCCGATGACGCATGTCGGAAAAAACGCACACAAACGTCAAAATTCCGGTATGATGCGCGCCGGTCAAAACTGACCCCGTTCAGGACCTGCATTTTTCGGAGCGCTGTGCTCTGGCTGTGTATCCGCTCTGCGGATTTCCTTTACGTAATCTTCTAATTCAAAAGCAATCTCGCAAATCCCCGCCCCAGCTGCCTGGGTGGCCGTTTCGGCCGTACAGGGCATGAGCAGCCATGGGTCATGGGTCTTTGCGGATGTATACGAGGCAAACCCATGACTCAGGAAACCGTCGGCTTCGCCGCGCTCGGTATTCACCCCAATGTGCTCGCGGCAATCGTCGCCGTAGGCTACGAAGAGCCTTCGCCTATCCAGGCTCAATCGATTCCGCTGATCCTCGAAGGCCACGACATGATCGGCCAGGCGCAGACCGGTACCGGCAAGACCGCCGCGTTCGCCCTGCCGCTGCTGTCGCGCATCGACCCGAGCCGTCGCGAGCCGCAGATGCTGGTGCTGGTGCCGACCCGCGAGCTGGCCCTGCAGGTCGCCACCGCCTGCGAAACCTATTCCAAGCAATTGCCGGGCGTCGGCGTGGTCGCCGTCTACGGCGGCGCGCCCATGGGGCCGCAACTGAAGGCCCTGCGCCAGGGCGCACAGATCCTCGTCGCTACCCCCGGCCGCCTGTGCGACCACCTGCGCCGCGACGAGAAGCTGCTGGCCACCGTCCAGCGCCTGGTGCTCGACGAAGCCGACGAGATGCTCAAGCTCGGCTTCATGGACGACCTGGAAGTGATCTTCGAGGCGCTTCCCGAATCGCGCCAGACCGTGCTCTTCTCGGCGACCCTGCCGGCGTCCATCCGTGGCATCGCCGAGCGCCACCTGAAGCAGCCCAAGCACGTCAAGATCGCCGCCAAGACCCAGACCGTGGCGCGCATCGAGCAGGTCCACCTGATGGTCCATGCCGACCAGAAGGCCGGTTCGATCCAGCGCCTGCTGGAAGTCGAGCAGTTCGACGCGCTGATCGCCTTCGTCCGCACCAAGCAGGCCACCCTCGACTACGCCGAATTGCTCGAGCGCCAGGGCTACCGCGCCGCCGCGCTCAACGGCGACATGCCGCAGGCCCAGCGCGAGCGGGTCATCGAGTCGCTGAAGGACGGTTCGCTGGACATCGTCATCGCCACCGACGTTGCTGCCCGGGGCCTGGACGTACCGCGCATCACCCACGTGCTGAACATCGATATGCCCTACGACCCCGAGTCCTACGTGCACCGCATCGGCCGTACCGGCCGTGCCGGTCGGGAAGGGCGCGCGCTGTTGCTGGTGACTCCGCGCGAGCGGCGCATGCTGCAGGTGATCGAGCGGGTCACCGGGCAGAAGGTCGGCGAAGTCCGCCTGCCGGATGCCGAGACCGTACTGGAGGCCCGCCTGGCGCGCCTGGCCGCGAGCCTGACGCCCTTGCTCGACAGCGCCGTCGAGCAGCGCGGCGCGGTGCGCGACGAGCTGTGCCGTCGCCTCGGCTGCGATGCCGAGACCCTGGCCGCCGCACTGCTGGCGCGCCTGACCGCCGGCAAGGCGCTGGACCTGGAGTCGGTGCGCCGCGAACAGCCGCTGACCCCATCGGCACCGCGCGAGCGTGCCGACCGTGGCGAACGCGGCGAGCGTCCGGAGCGCAGCGGCGAGCGTCGTCCGATGGCGCCGCCGAGCGAAGGCCGTGCCCGCTGCCGCACCGCCCTCGGCGCGCGCGACGGGGTCGCGGCGAAGAACCTGCTGGGCGCGATCCTCAACGAGGGCGGCCTGTCCCGCGAGGACATCGGCCGCATCCAGATTCGCGATACCTTCAGCCTGATCGAACTGCCCGAGGCCAACCTCGAGCGCCTGCTGACCAAGCTCAAGGACACCCGCGTCGCCGGCAAGGCCCTGCGCCTGCGCCGCTATCGCGAGGACTGAGGTCCAGCGCGATGAACAAAAGCCCCGCTTCGGCGGGGCTTTTTCATGGGCTTGATGTTTGCTGGCCGGGCTGTTTTTCGCGCCTGCCCCGGCTTCTCGTTTCGTCACCCCGGGCGAGCCCCTCTGGCAAGCGTCTAAAGGAAACAAAAGACTCGCCCAGCCGCCAGGGCAGGCACCACGTCGTGCATGCCAGACCTGCACATACCGAAGCCCTGATCCGCCGCCTATCCATGACATCGCGGATAACGCCTATGGCGTTATTCGCGCTACAGGACTATATCGCTCGCGATTTCCTGGCTGCCAGCCGAGTCCACCCAGCTTGCGGCGGGAAGCCAATGCTCTCCGCCAGTCCCACGAGAAGTTCTGTCAATCGAAGCGATAGATATCCATCCCCAACGAGCCCAGGGTAAAGCCGCTGTGCTCGACGCGCATCCCGCCGCCGCCCGCGCCGCGGGCGAAGAACAGCGGCAGCAGGTGCTCGTCGCTGGGGTGGTTGCGCGCCGCCCAGGGCGCCTGCCGGCGGTAGTCGTGAAGCGCGGCCTCGTCGTCGGCCTGGAGCTTTTCCACCATCCAGTCACGGAACTCCCGCGCCCAGGGCGCGATGGCTTCCGGTCCGGCGTGCCAGTCCAGTTCGCCCAGGTTGTGGGTGATGCTGCCGGAACCGATCAGCAGCACGCCTTCCCCGCGCAGTTGGCGCAGGGCCTGGCCGACGCGGCTCTGCAGGGCCGGACCGAGGCGGCTCGGCAGGGACAGCTGGAGCACCGGGATGTCCGCCTGCGGGTACATCAGGCTCAGCGGCACCCAGGTGCCGTGGTCGAATGGTCGCTGTGGGTCGGCCTGGGCCGGCAGGCCGGCGGCCTGGAGCAGTTCGATCGTCCGCTGCGCCAGCGCCGGCGCGCCCTTGGCCGGGTAGCGCACGGCGTAGAGGGGCGGCGGAAAGCCGTAGAAGTCGTGCCAGATATCCGGCGCCGCGGCGCCGGTTACTCGCAGGTCGTCGCTTTCCCAGTGCGCGGAAACCACCAGGATCGCCTTCGGCCGCGGCAGCTCTGTAGCCAGGCGGCGCAGTTGTACGCCGCTGGCGCCCGGTTCGAGGGCGAGCATCGGTGAGCCGTGGGAAATATAGAGAGTCGGTAGCATGATTCACCTCATGACTCGGATGAGCCATGTTCCTCCCTCGATCAATCGAAAACCAGTATATGTTTTTGAGGATACCTATCGATCCAGACGTTAGGTCGCGGTCTCGCGCGCTACGCCGGTTGGGCTTTCCGCCCAGTAGCGCCGATCGTCGAGGATCGCCCGGTCACGCTCGAACGCCAGGGGCAGGCGTTCCCTGAGGAAGTCCACCCAGGTGCGGATCTTGGCGTCCAGGTAGCGCCGCGAGGAGTACAGCACGAACACCTCGCGGACATGCAGTCGATGGCCCGGCAGTAGCCGCAACAGGCTGCCTTCCTGCAGCGCGCGGGCGGCGACGAAGCCGGGCAGCAGGCAGACGCCGAGCCCGGCCGCGGCGGCGGCGCAGGCGGCCTCGGGGAGGTTGACCTTGAGCGCCTCGTCGAGATCGAGCAGCGTTTCGCCGCGTTCGCCGACGAAGGCCCAGCCCTGCGGGCAGGACGGCGCGGCCACGTTCAGGCAGCGATGCCGCAGCAGGTCCTCCGGCGTGCGCGGCACGCCATGCCGTGCCAGGTATTCCGGCGCGGCACAGACCACGCTGAACACCTGGCCGAGATCGCGGGCGACCAGGGTCGAGTCCGGCAAGGTTCGGCCGAGGGTGATCAGCACGTCCAGGCCTTCCTTGAGCAGGGCCGGGGTGCCCTGGGCCAGCGTGAGGTCGACGGAGACGTCCGGGTGGCCGTCCAGGTAGTCCACCAGTAGCGGCATCAGGTGCTCGAGGCCCAGTTCGGTCACCGCGTGGAGGCGCAGGCGACCACTGGCGTGGGACTGGCTGTCTTCGACGTCCGCCGCGGCGGCGGCGACCGTACGCAGGATCTGCTTGCAATGCTCGTAGTAGCGCAGACCGCTTTCCGTCACCACGACGCTGCGCGTATTGCGTTGCAGCAGGCGCGCCGAGAGCGCCTGTTCGAGCCCGGCGACCTGGCGCGAAACGGTCGCCGGAGAGGTGCCCAGCGCCTGGGCGGCCTGGGTGAAGCTGCCGTGCTCCACCACGCGGACGAAGGTCCGGATACCGTGCAGCAGGTCCATTTCCAACTCCTTCGCCGGTCCGCGCCCGGCGTCGTCTCAGCCCGACGCCGGGTCGGACGTTGGGCTCCAGCCGCCGCCCAGCGCCTTGTAGAGGTTGACCAGGGTCAGCGACACCGCTTCGTCGCTGGCGACCTGCTGTTCCTGGTTCTCCAGCAGTTGCCGCTGGCTGTCGAGCACGCTGAGGAAGTCCACCGCGCCGGCGCGGTATTGCTCGCGGGCGCTCTGCAGGGCGTGGCGGTTCTGCGCCACGGCTTCGCCGAGGCGCTCCTGGCGGCGCTGGTTGGCGGCGTAGTCGTGCATCGCGTCGTCGACTTCCTGCCAGGCACGCAGCACGGTGCGCTGGTAGTCGATGGCGGCTTCCTGCTGCTGTGCCTCGCGTAGCTCCAGGCGTCCGCGCAGGCGTCCGCCTTCGAAGATCGGCAGGCTGAACGCCGGGCCGATGGCGAACTGGCGATGGTCCCAGTCGCCCAGGCTGGACAGTTGCAGGGATTCGAAACCGAAGTTGCCGTTGAGCGTGATGCGCGGATAGAAGTCCGCCTTGGCCACGCCGATGCTGGCGGTAGTGGCGTGCAGGCGCGCTTCGGCACGACGGATGTCGGGGCGGCGCTGGACCAGTTCGGACGGCAGGCCGACCGGCACGCTGCCCGGCGGACGCGGAATCGCCCGCGCCGGGCCGAGTTCGGCGAGCAGGCTGCCGGGGCTGGCACCGACCAGGTAGCCAAGGGCGTTGACCAGGTGCGCCTGGTTCTTTTCCACCTCGGGCAGGCGTGCCTCCATGCTGGCCACCTGGGCCAGCGCCTGGGCTACCTCGAGGTCGGTGGCGACGCCGTTGGCCAGGCGCGTGCGGGTGAGTTCCAGGCTGCGCCGTGCGGTCTCGAGGTTGTCACGGATGATCGCCGCACGGCTCTGTTCGCCGCGCAACTGGATATAGTCGCGCGCGGCTTCCGCCAGCACCGAGACCTGCACGTCGCGCAGTTCGTTCTCGCTGGCTTCCACCGTCGCGTCGGCGGCTTCCAGCTCGCGTCGCACGCGGCCCCAGAAGTCCAGCTCCCAGGAGGCGTCGAAGCCGGCCAGGGCGTGGTTGTAGTTGCCTTTGCCGGCCTTGCCGGAAGGATCGAACAGGCCGGCGCTGGTGGTCCGCTGGCGCTGGTAGTTGCCGCTGGCGTCCACCGAGGGCAGGGCGTCACCGCCGAGGCTGCGACGGATCGCGCGGCTCTGCTGCAGGCGCGCCGCGGCGCTGCGCAGGTCGAAGTTGGCACGCTGGACCCGTTGCAGCAGGGCGTTCAATTGCGCGTCGTCGAACAGCGTCCACCATTGTGCTGCGAGTGGCGCGGCGGCGAGGTGGCTGGGGTTGCCGGCAGCGGCCTGGAGCGACCAGTCGCCGGGCGCAGGGCGGTCCGGGCGGCTGAAGTCGGGACCGAGGCTGCAGGCGCCGAGCGCAAGGCTGGCAATAAGCAGGAGCGGAGTGCCTTTCATTGCTGGGCGACCTCGGCGGAGTGGGTGCCGGTCGCGGTGTCGATCCGTGCTTCCACCGACATGCCCACACGCAACTTGCCCGCCATGGCCTGGCGCGGTTCGAGAACGATCTTCACCGGGATCCGCTGGACCACCTTGGTGAAGTTGCCGGTGGCGTTGTCCGGGGCGATCGGCGCGAAGCTCAGGCCGGTGGCCGGTGCGATGCTGTCGACATGGCCGCGCAGAACCTCGCCGGGGAAGGTATCGACGCGGATCTCCACGGCCTGTCCGGGAGAGACGTGGGTCAGTTGGGTTTCCTGGAAATTGCCGACCACGTAGGCCTGCTGCAGGGGCACCACTGCCAGCAGCGCGCTGCCCGGCGTGACATAGGCGCCGACGCGCAGTTGGCGGCGGCCGACCTGGCCGTCGAAGGGCGCGCGGAGTTCGCAGTAGGAGAGGTCCAGGCGGGCCTGGTCGCGTCGCGCCTGCATGCGTTGCAGGTCGCCACGGGCCTGGCCGACGCGGGCTTCGAGGACGCTCACCTGCTTGCGCGTGGCATCCACCGCGGCCTGGCCCTCGGCCAGCCGGGCGCTGGCGGTATCGATCCGCGATTGCGCCTGCTGGGCGTTCTGCAGGCTGCCGGCGCCCTTGCTGGCGAGGGTCTGGTAGCGGCTTTGCTCGTGACGGGCGAAGACCAGCTCGGCCTGCTCGGCGCGGACCTTGGCCCGCGCCTGTTCGATCAGCGCCTGCTGGCGTTGCAGGTTGGCCTCGGCATTGGCCAGGTTGGCCTCGGCACCGAGCACGTCGGCCTCGGCGGCGGCCAGGGCGGTGCGGAAGTCGCGGTCGTCGAGGCGGGCGAGCAACTGGCCGGCCTTGACCGGCTGGTTGTCCTCGACCAGGACGTCCTGGACGAAGCCGGCGACTTTCGGCGCGACCAGGGTGAAATCGGCGTGCACATAGGCGTCGTCGGTGCTCTGCACGACCCGTGGGGCGAGCAGGTGGAACAGCAGGTAGACCAGTAGGATCAGGACCAGCAGGGCGGCGAGCAGCAGGCTGCCCTTGCGCGAAGTGATGAACGACATACAGCGACCTTTCAGTGTGTGGGAGCGACCGGGCGGGGCGGGTAGGCCCGTTGCGGCAGGATCGGAATCAGGATCAGCAGGGCGCAGGCCAGGCCGGTCATCGCCAGCAGCACGTCGGCGTTGCCCAGCACCTGGGCCTGTTGGCGGGCCTGTTCGGCCAGGTTCTGCCAGTGCGCGCCGGAGTCGGCGCCCGGTTGCAGGCCGGCGATCTGTTGCAGGCGCAGTTCGACGGCCTGGGACGCATTGCCCAGGTGATCCACCAGGCGGTTGGAGTGGTAGTGCTCGCGGGCGGTGCCGAGGGCGCCGATCACCGCGGTGGCGACTACCCCGGAGAAGCCGCGGACGGTGTTGAACCAGGCTGAGGCGAAGGGCCCCTCGATGGGCGCGATGACGCTGGTGGAGAGCATCAGCAGCGGAATCACCGCCATCGGCTGGCCGACCACCAGTAACAGCATCGGCAGGTAGAAGTCCTCGCGCACCCAGTCCGCCGTCAGTTGGCTGAAGCTCAGGCAGGCACCGGCGCACAGGCACAGGCCGCAGGCCAGCACCCAGCGGCAGTCGACCCGCGGGATGTTGCAGAGGGCCGCCACCAGCGGCAGCGCGACGAGCTGCGGAAGGGCCACCAGCAACACCATGGGTACGCTCTGCAGGGGGCGGTAGCCGCGGATCTCGGCGAGGAATTCGGTCGGCACGCCCATGCTCGCGCCGAGCACCACCAGCACGCCGGCCAGGGTGATCAGGGCGAAGGTCAGGTTGCGCCGCTTCAGCAACTGCAGGCGGAAGAACGGCAGTGGGTGGCTCCATTCGTTGACCAGGAACAGCCCCAGCAGGAGGCTGCCGCTGCCCAGCAGCAGGCAGATCAGCGGCGACTCGAACCAGTCCAGGCGTTCGCCTTGCAGCAGACCGATCACCAGGGCGCAGATCGCCGGGAAACCGGTGAGCAGGCCGATGCCGTCGAACTGGCGGAAGCGTTCCAGGCGCACCGGGTCCTGGGGGATGCCATGGGACACCGCGGCCATCGCCACCAGGCACAGTGGAATGACCTGCCAGAACACCCACTGCCAGCCGACGTATTCGAACCAGAACGCCGCCAGTGGCAGGCCCAGGTTGGGCCCGAAGGTCGCGGTGAGGGCATAGGCGCCCAGGCCATAGAGCTTTATCCCGGGTGGCAGGAAGCGTAGCGCCACGGTCATCAGCATTGGCGGCAGGCAGCCGGCCATCAGCCCTTGCAGGGTGCGCAGGACCAGCAGGCTCTCGAGGTTCGGCGCGAACGGACAGAGCAGGGCCAGCAGGGCGAAGCCGCCGATGGCGAAGAGCGTGAAGCGGCGCAGGGAAAAGGTCACCGAACACCAGGGCGCGAATGCCATGGCGGCGACCTGGGTGGCTTCGTAGAGCACGGTCAGCCAGGTGCCTTCGTCATGGCCAATGGCGAGTGCGCCGCGCACATCGGTCATGGCGATCTCGGTGACATGACCATTGAGACCGGCGGTGAGCGAGGCGAGCAGCACGCCGAGCAGGCCGACCACGATGCGCGCGCCGAAAGGCTGGGCGGCGGGGGCGGCGGGGGCTGCGGTTGGCGTCGGCTGGCCGAGCGGGGTGGCGAGCGAAGTCATCGCGACCTCGCTACGGCGAGGGTGGGGAAACAAGGCATGGGCGGAAACTCTTCTGATTTCCGCCGCAGTCTAGGAGTGTCCCGGTAGTGTGAAAATTGAAATGATCGAAATGAATCAGTGCATTTTGTGCATCTGTTTCAGTTGGAGCCCAGCAGCGGATGGGGATCGTTCTGCACTTCCTCGCAAAGCCGCTTGACCGTTTGCCGGAACCAGCGGTGCGCGGGATCGTTGTCGAAGCGTGGATGCCAGGCCTGGACCACCATCACGGTCTTCAATGGCACCGGGATGTCGAACTGGCGCAGGCCCAGGCCCAGTCGGTTGGCCCGCCACAGGGAGTGCTCGGCGATCGGCAGCAGCAGGTCGGAACCGGGCAGGGCGAAGATCGCCGAGTGGAAGGTTGCGCAGACCAGCTTGACCTGGCGGGTCACCCCCAGCTCTCCCAGGGCTTGGTCCAGCGGGCCGTGGTGGAGTCCGCGGCGCGAGACGCTGATGTGGGGGAAGGCGGCGAAGCGCTGCGGGGTGATGTCGCCGTCGAAGATCGGATGCCCCTGGCGGGCCAGGCCGACGAAGCGGGTGGTGAGCAGTTGCTGGGTCTTGACCTCGGGCTCCATCCAGGACGAGGCGCCGATGTAGAGGTCGATGCGGTTCTGCCGCAGGGCTTCGTCGTCTATGTCCGATTCCGGGGCGAAGCGCAGGGTACAGCGTGGCGCTTCCTTGCTGAAGATTTCCAGTATGCGGGTGGCCAGACCGCCGACCAGGGTGTTGTTGGAACGCAGGGTGAAGCAGCGCTCCAGCTTGTCCAGTTGGATGGTCTCGCGGGTGTTGAACAGGTCGCGGGCCTGGTCCACCAGTTGCCGGACCTGCTCCTGCAGTTCCAGGGCGCGGGGCGTGGGCACCAGCTTGCGGCCGGCGCGGACCATGATCGGATCGCCTACCGCCTCGCGGATCCGCGACAGGGTACGGCTCATCGCCGGTGGGCTGAGGTGCATGCGGCGCGCGGCTCCGACCACGCTGCCCTCTTCGAGAAGAACGTTGAGGGCGACCAGGAGATTCATATCGGGAAGATGCATGGAGTGGAAGTATAAGCACCCTTGAGTGCGCAAGGTGCAGTCTTTCGTTCTCCCAGGCGTGCGTTCGCTGCATTGCTGGATTGCGTCCGCGATGCCTTTACGCGCGCCGGTGGCTACCGAAGAATGCCGGTGTACGCCCTGTCCGAGGATTTGCCGATGTTCCATACACTCCTGGTCGCCATCGACGGCGGCCCGCAGACCCGTCGCATTGCCGAGCTGGCGCGGCAGGCCGCCGCGCCGGGCGCGCGGGTCCACCTGCTGTGCGCGGTGGACGCCGGCTATGCGTTGCCGGGCCGGCCGACGCTGCTCGACTATCCGCCCGCCGCGCACGAGTGCGAAGAGGCCCGGCAGGTGCTCGACGAGGCCCGTGCGCTGCTAGCCGGGTGCGAGCTGGAGGTACAGGCCGAGCTACGCGCCGGCGACCCGGTGCAGGTGATCCTGGGCGAGGCGCGGCGCCTGGGCTGCGAGCTGATCGTCATCGGCCATCGGCACTTGGGACGGCTGGAGCGCCTGCTCGATCCTTCGGTCGGCGACCGGGTGATCCGCGAGGCGCCGTGTCCGGTGCTGGTGGAAGTGCGCGAGGAAGATGGGCAGGGGAGTTGACCTGCCGGCCGATTGTCGCCACCTTGCGGGTTTTTCCACGAATGCGGAGGGCAGGATGCAGGCGGATTTTTGGCACGCCCGCTGGGCGAACAACCAGATCGGCTTCCATCTGGACGAGATCAATCCCTACCTGATGCGCCACCTGTCGCGGCTGCGATTGCAAGCGGGCGAACGGATCCTGGTGCCGTTGTGCGGCAAGACCCTGGACCTGGCCTGGCTGGCCGCCCAGGGGCTGGAGGTGCTGGGGGTGGAGCTTTCGGAAAAGGCCGTGAGCGACTTCTTCGAGGAGCACGACCTGCGCCCTGAGATCGATCAACTGGGTGGTTTCCGCCGCTACCGGGTCGCCGGCATCACCCTGCTGCAGGGTGATTTCTTCGCCTTGCAGGCAGAGCACCTGGCGCAGTGCAGGGCGTTCTACGACCGCGCCGCGCTGATCGCCCTGCCGCCGGAGATGCGCGAGCGCTATGCCGGGCATCTCCAGGCGGTCCTGCCGACGCGCAGCCTCGGCTTGCTGGTCACCATCGACTACCCGCAGGCGGAGATGGCCGGTCCGCCGTTCGCCGTGCCCGACGAGGAGGTGCGTGGCTACTACGCTGGCGGTTGGCGGATCGAGGAACTGGAGCGTGGCGACGTGCTCGGCGTCAACTGGAAATTCCTCGAGCGCGGGGTGTCCTGGCTGAACGAGGCCGTCTACCTGCTGGAGAGAGGCTGAAACGGGGCGCCGCGCGGCGCCCCGTCCATTTTCAGCGGAGTTCGTCGACCAGCACCGCAAGGGTGCTCAGGACGTCCTGGCCGAGCCGCTTGGAGCGGGCGCCGGACCAGCCGGTCCCGGGCTCCGGGTTGTCGTCGTGGTCCTTGAACGGCATCTCGATGGTGAACGCCAGGCAGTCGTAGGTCTGCCCGACGAAGTTGCAGGCCAGCGCCAGGTTGGCCTGGCCCGGCGCACTGCGTGGGTAGCCATGGCGGATCTGGAATTCGCCGCGCGCCATCAGTTCCTCGCGGAAGCGTTGCTCGAGTCGTTCCAGGCGGGGCGTATAGCCCGGGTTGCCCTCGCAGCCGGCGGCGAATACGTGGGGGATTTCCTCGTCGCCGTGGATGTCGAGGAACAGGTCGACGCCATGGCGCTTCATCTCCTGCTGGACGAACCAGACTTCCGGGCTGCGCTCGGCGCTCGGCTCCAGCCAGGCCCGGTTGAGATCCTGGCCGGCGGCGTTGGTGCGCAGGTTGCCGTGGAACGCGCCGTCCGGGTTCATGTTCGGCACCAGGTACAGGTCGGCCTTTTCCAGCAGGCGCTGCATTTCCGTGTCGTCCGGCCGCTGCAGGCGCTCGATCAGGCCTTCCATGAACCATTCGGCCATGTGTTCGCCGGGATGCTGCTGGGCGATGACCCACAGCTTCAGGTGGCTGTCGGGATGGCGCCTGACCCGCAGCAATTCGATGTCGCGGCCTTGCACACTGGTGCCGACGGTGAGCCGTTCGACGCCCTCGATGCCGAGCGCACGTTCGACCAGGCGGGCATGCCGTTCGCGGCTGTAGGGCTCGAAGTAGGCGAAGCGGACTTCGCTTTCCTCCGGTTCCAGCTGGAAATGCAGGCCGTCGGCGTCGTATTGCGACGGTACGCGGAACCAGCGTTCGCCATCGTACGAGGCGACTGCCTGGTAGCCGCTCCAGGCATGGCTGTAGGCCGACTGGCCGGCGTTGACCAGGGTGAAGTGGTGCTCGGTGGCGGCAGCCATGCCCTCGACCTTGAAGTGGAACCACTGGAAATGCTGGCTGGCCAGGTCGGGACGGATCGCCAGGCGGATCCGGCGGGGATCGCTGGCATCGATGACCTGGATGTTGCCGCTGTCGAAATCGGCGCGGATCTGCATGGGAACCTCATCGGGCGAAATCACGGACCCGCATGTTCCGGGGCTGGCTCGCGGCTGTCAAAGCGACCATGGATAGGTGGCTTTCCCGGGCATAAAAAAAGGGCGACCGATGGTCGCCCTGTCCCAAGTGTGAAAGCGGATCAGCGTGCGCTGGCGCGCAGCGCTTCGATACGATCTTCCAGCGGCGGGTGGCTCATCAGCAGGCCGGCCAGGCCGTGCTTGAGGCCGCCATTGATGCCGAAGGCGTTCAGGGTGTCGGGCATCTGCACCGGCACGCCCTGTTCCGAACGCAGGCGTTGCAGCGCGGCGATCATCGCGCCGGTGCCGGCCAGGTGGGCGCCGGCGGCGTCGGCGCGGAACTCGCGGCGGCGCGAGAACCACATGACGATGATGCTGGCGAGGATGCCGAGCACCAGTTCGGCGAAGATGGTCGCGACGAAGTAGCCGATGCCCGGGCCGTCCTCGTTCTTCAGGATGGCCTTGTCGACGAAGTTGCCGAAGATTCGCGCGAAGAACATCACGAAGGTGTTCACCACGCCCTGGATCAACGCCAGGGTGACCATGTCGCCGTTGGCGACGTGGCCGATCTCGTGGGCGAGGACGGCTTTCACCTCATCGGGCGAGAAACGTTCGAGCAGGCCCTGGCTGACCGCGACCAGCGCGTCGTTCTTGTTCCAGCCGGTGGCGAAGGCGTTGGCCTCGTAGGCGGGGAAGATGCCGACCTCCGGCATCTTGATGCCGGCTTCGCGGGACAGCTCTTCGACGGTCTGCAGCAGCCACTGTTCGTGACGGGTGCGCGGCTGGCTGATGACTTCGGTACCGGTGCTCATCTTCGCCATCCACTTGGAGATGAACAGCGAGACCAGCGAACCGGCGAAACCGAACACGGCGCAGAAGACCAGCAGGCTGCCGTAATTCTGGCCGGTGAAGCGGTCCACCCCGAGCAGTTTCAGGGTGATGCTGGCAATCACCAGGACTGCCAGGTTGGTGGCCAGGAACAACAGGATGCGCATCATGGTGTAAAGCTTCTCCTCACGGCTGAAGGCACGGAGCGCGGTTCGCAGGCCGCCGGGGCGGGCGAACGGGCTCCTGATAATCATGCGGGGTTATATAAGGGGCGGTCCATGGCGATTCAATCGAGGGACTATTTCAAACTGTGTCGCCTTGCGCGCCCAGGTTGCCCTCGAACAGCAGGCGGGTCAGCCCGGCCAGGCGTTCGCCGTCGCCCTGCGCCAGCGCCTGGCGCAACTGGTTGGCCAGGCTGGCCTGTTCGCGGCGCACGCTGGCCGGCGCCTCGGCCAGCGCCGCCGCGGCCCGGGGGACGATACGGGTAAGTCTTAGGAAGGCCTTTTCGCTGAGCACCGCCTGGTCGAGAGCCTCGTAATGAATGGTGTTGGCGAAGCGCAGGTAGCCTTCCTCGGCGAGCCAGAGCAGCGCGCCCAGACAACTTTGGTGACGTTTGCTCGGCAGGCCGAACTCGTCCGGCGCCTCGCGGCCGATCAGGTCTTCGACGTAGAGCGCGGTCTTGCGCGGAAACGCCTGGTAGAGAAGCAGGAGGCCGCCAGCGGCGTCCTTGTGGAAGTCGTCGATCTGCAGGTCCATGGATGGGTCGCCGGGCAGGGCGGCGCCAGCGGCGCCGCGGGAGCGGGGGGTTACTGCTGGTAGCCCTTGAGGAAGCTGCCGATGCGCAGGATCGCCTGCTCCAGGTCATCGACGCGGGGCAGGGTGACCACCCGGAAGTGGTCGGGCCACGGCCAGTTGAAGGCGGTGCCCTGGACGATCAGCAGTTTTTCCGAGAGCAGCAGGTCGAGGACGAACTTTTCGTCGTTGTGGATCGGGCAGACCTTCGGGTCGATCCGCGGGAAGGCGTACAGCGCGCCCATCGGCTTCACGCAGCTGACGCCGGGGATGTCGTTGAGCAGTTCCCAGGCGCGGTTGCGCTGCTCCAGCAGGCGCCCCGGCGGCAGGACCAGATCGTTGATGCTCTGGTAGCCGCCCAGGGCGGTCTGGATCGCGTGCTGCGCCGGGACGTTGGCGCACAGGCGCATGTTGGCGAGGATGTCGAGACCTTCGATATAGCTCTGTGCCCGCTGCTTGGGTCCGGAGATCGCCACCCAGCCGGAGCGGAAGCCGGCCACCCGGTAGGATTTGGACAGGCCGTTGAAGGTCAGGCAGAGCACGTCCGGCGCCAGCGAGGCGGTGGAGACGTGGACGGCGCCGTCGTAGAGGATCTTGTCGTAGATCTCGTCGGAGAACAGCACCAGGTTGTGCTGGCGGGCCAGTTCGACCATGCCTTCCAGCACTTCCCTGGAATACACCGCACCGGTGGGGTTGTTCGGGTTGATGATCACCATCGCCCTGGTGTTCGGCGTGATCTTCGCCTTGATGTCTTCGAGGTCCGGCCACCAGTTGGCCTGCTCGTCGCACAGGTAGTGCACCGGCTTGCCGCCGGCGAGGCTGACCGCGGCGGTCCACAGCGGGTAGTCGGGAGCGGGGATCAGCACCTCGTCGCCGTTGTTCAGCAGCGCCTGCATGGACATCACGATCAGTTCCGACACGCCGTTGCCGAGGTAGATGTCCTCGATGCCGACGCCCTCCACCTGCTTCTGCTGGTAATACTGCATCACTGCCTTGCGCGCGCTGAACAGACCCTTGGAGTCGCTGTAGCCCTGGGCGGTCGGCAGGTTGCGGATGACGTCCTGGAGGATTTCCTCGGGAGCTTCGAAACCGAACGGCGCCGGGTTGCCGATATTCAGCTTGAGGATGCGGTGACCCTCTTCCTCTAGGCGTTTGGCGTGCTTGAGCACCGGCCCGCGAATGTCATAGCAGACGTTGGCGAGCTTGTTCGATTTGCTGACCTGCATGATGTGTCGAGTCCCGAAGTGAGCGAACACCGTGGAACAGGCTGCGAAAAGCCCGCTGGATCGCGGCTTGGCAGGCTGTAACGCGGATGACAGACTGGCGTCTATAAGGAGCACGCATGATACGTGCGGCCCGTCCCCCGGAAAAGGGAGCGCCGGGCATTTTTCAGATCGCGAGGTAGAGCCGATGAGCAAGATCGACAAACCCCTGGACTCCTGGCGCGAGGAGTTGACCGAAGAGCAGTTCCACATCTGTCGCCTGGGCGGTACCGAACGCGCCTTCAGTGGCGAATACCACGCCACCAAGACCCCCGGGATCTATCATTGCACCTGCTGCGGCACGGCGTTGTTCGACTCCGACGCCAAGTACGACTCCGGCAGCGGTTGGCCGAGCTATTTCCAGCCGGTGGACGCCGAGGCGGTCCGCGAACTGGACGACTTCAGCCACGGCATGCACCGCATCGAAGTCCGCTGCGGCCGCTGCGATGCCCACCTGGGGCACGTCTTCCCGGATGGCCCCCGGCCCACCGGGTTGCGTTACTGCATCAACTCGGCCTCGCTGAAGCTGGTGCCGCGGGAGAGCTAGAGAGCGACGACCCGTCTTTGGTTCGGGTCGTTTTTCATTCAATCAAGTTGTGTGCAATTGAATTGCGAGCTACTTTGTTTCGAGACCCACCCTCAACAAGGAAGACAAGCCATGAGCGATTCGCTGCTGAGCATTCCCTGCACCACCATCAAGGGCGAACAGAAGACCCTGGCCGATTTCGGCGGCAAGGCGTTGCTGGTGGTGAACACCGCCAGCAAATGTGGCTTCACCCCGCAGTACCAGGGGCTGGAGGCCTTGTGGGAAAAATACCGTGAGCGCGGACTGGTGGTGCTCGGCTTCCCCTGCAACCAGTTCGGCAAGCAGGAACCGGGCGACGAGGGCGAGATTTCGCAGTTCTGCGAACTGAACTACGGGGTGAGCTTCCCGCTGTTCAGGAAGATCGAGGTCAACGGCGCCGGCGCCCACCCGTTGTTCGTCAGCCTGAAGAAGCGCGCGCCGGGCCTGCTCGGCAGCCAGGGCATCAAGTGGAACTTCACCAAGTTCCTGATCGGCCGCGATGGCCAGGTGGTGAAGCGCTACGCGCCGACCACCAAGCCGGAGGAGCTGAGCTCGGCGATCGAGGCGCTGCTTGAATGAGCACCCGGGGAAAAGTCGCCAGGCCGGATGGCGTCGAAGAATCGCTGCTGCTCGACAACCAGCTGTGTTTCAAGCTGTACGCCGCCTCGCGCGCAGTGATTCGCGGCTATCGGCCGCTGCTCGAACAGATCGGCCTGACCTATCCGCAGTACCTGGTCATGCTGGTGCTCTGGGAGTGGCATGCGAGCCCGCCGGAGCAGCCGACGGTGAAGGCCCTGGGCGACCGCCTGCTGCTCGACTCGGGAACCCTGACGCCCTTGCTCAAGCGCCTCGAACAGCTCGGCCTAGTGGATCGCCGTCGCGCCAGCCACGATGAGCGGGAGGTGCACCTGGCGCTGACGGTGCCAGGGATCACCTTGCGCGAACGGGTCATTCCGCTGCGCCAGCAACTGATCTGCAGCACCGGTTTCGACCTCAACGAGATGTTCGACCTGCACCAGCGCCTGGGCGGGTTGCTGTCGCGTTTTCGCCTGGTGGTGGGAGGCTAGCCGTCGTCGCGAGACCGGCTAGTCGCCCGCGGTGAGCGGGCACCAGCGGTCGAGGATGGCCTTCAGTTCGTCGCGGTGGAAGGGCTTGGCCAGGTAGTCGTCCATGCCGGCGGCACGACAACGTTCGCGCTCGTCCGGCAGGGCGTTGGCGGTCAGCGCGATGATCGGCAGGCCGCCCCAGCGTCCGCTGTCGCGGATCTGCCGGGTCGCTTCGTAGCCGTCCATCACCGGCATGTTGCAGTCCATCAGGACCAGGTCGATGGGATGCTCCTCCAGCATCTTCAGGGCATTCAGCCCGTGTTCGGCGATCCATACCTGGCAGCCGAGCTTGTGCAGCAGGCCCTTGGCGACCAACTGGTTGACCGGGTTGTCCTCCACCAGCAGGACCCGGGTGTTGCGCTGTTCTCCCGCGGTGTCCGAGGCGCTCGACGGGGCTATGGCGGTGTGTTCGAGCACGTGTTTCAGGGCCTGGTACAACTGGTTGCGACTCAGCGGCCTGGCCAGTTGGCGCAACGGCGACAGGCGGCGGGCCAGCTCCGGTTCGAGGAAACTGCCGTAGGCGGTGACCAGCAGGATCGGCGTACCGATGCTCGGACGCAGTCCCATCAGGCAGTCCGGGCAATCCGATATCAGTACGTCGAGCGAGTGGCCGAGCAGGCTGTCGTCGGTCTCCAGGCGCTTGTACTCCAGGCCCCAGCGCGGCAGCCAGGTTTGCAGCAGCTGCGCCAGCCCGCTGTTGGCCGAGCATTGCGCGATCACCCGGCCGCGCAGCGGCAGCGCCTGTAGCGGAGGGCTGACCGGTGCCAGCGGCAGGCCGACGCTGAACAGGCTGCCCAGGCCGACCGTCGACTCCACCGTCAGTTCGCCCTGCATGGCCTCGCACAGCTTGCGCGTGAGGGCCAGGCCGAGGCCGGTGCCGCCGTATTGGCGGGTGATACCCGCGTCGGCCTGGGTGAACGGTTGGAAGATGCGATCCAGCGCCTCCTGGGCGATACCGATGCCGGTGTCGCGCACACTGATGCGCACACCCTCGGCGGTGGCTTCCACGCGAACGTCGACCCGCCCCAGGCGGGTGAACTTCAGCGCGTTGGACAGCAGGTTGCTGACGACCTGGCGAATCCGCGTCGGGTCGCCGGAAACCTGGGCGGGCAGGGCGGGGTCGACCAGGCAGGTCAACTCCACGCCGGCCGCGGCGTTCTGCGAGAGGAGGCTGGCGGTGTCTTCCACCAGGACGCCCAGGTCGAACGGGATCTGTTCCAGGACCAGTTGCCCGGCCTCGAACTTGGAGAGGTCGAGCACGTCGTTGAGCAATTCCACCAGTACCTTGCCGGAGTCGTGGGCGATCGACAGCTGTTGGCGCTGTTCCGGGGTGAGCGGGCCGTCGAGGCTCAGCGAGAGCATGCCGAGCAGGCCGTTCAGCGGCGTGCGGATCTCGTGGCTCATGTTGGCCAGGAAGCTGGCGCGGGCCTGGGCCATATCGAGAGCGGTCTGGCGGGCTTCTTCGAGTTCCTGGTTGGATAGCGTCAGGCGCGCGTTGGCGGCCTTCAGCTCGGCGGTACGGGCGGCGACGATGCTTTCCAGCTCCTCCAGGTACTGGGTCAGGCGGTTCTCCGCCTCCCGGCGCTGTTCGATCTCTACCGAGATGCGCCCGAGCTGGCGGTTGATGACTTCCACCAGCACGCCGATCTCGTCGCGTTCGTGGCCCTTGGGGCAGGGCAGGCGCATGCGTGCCGGCGAGCGTGGATCGTGTCCGCTGAGGGCCTGGATCAGGCTGACCAGGGGCTTGGTCAGCAGGGTATAGAAGAGCACCAGCAGGATCAGCGACAGCAGCAGGCTGCGCACGAAGCCGGAGAGCAGGGTGATGCCGGCGCGACGGAGGAAGTCGTTGCCGAACACGAAGGTGTCGATTTCCAGCTGCAGTACGCCGAGGGCCTCGCCCGGCGCATGGTCGACATGCAACGGGTCCTCGTAGACCCGCTTGTGGCCGAAGAGGAAGTCGCTGAGCGGCCGCAGGCGGCTTTCGGCGGGTTCGCGCGAGGCGCTGGCCAGCGGCAGGCCGGAGGTGTCGATGATTTCCGCGCGGACCACGGCGGGCGAACGCAGCAGGCCGAGGACCAGCTCCTGGGCCAGCTCCGCATCGATGTTGTAGGCGATTCGCGCGGCGGGGTTGTGGCTGACGTCCAGCAGCGCGCGCACTTCGCGATTGATGGATGCGTCCTGGCTGGCATAATCGACGCCAACCTGAATCAGGCTGAGCAGGGTTCCCAGGATAAAGGCCACCAGCACGGTGAGGCTGGCCTGTTTGAACGACAGGCGATGGGTCAGCGCTATATCCATGGGGGCGGGGATCAGCCTTGGCGAGGTTCTGCCGCCTAGCATAGCCCATCCCGACCGTCTGTCGGGGTTCCTGGGCGCAACCGATGATCGATCCGTGACGTCAGTCCGATCCGAGGAGAACAGAGTGGATTCCCGATTGAGCGATTTTCTTGCCCGCGCCGAAAGCGTGCTCGCGCGCCTGGAGCCGCTGCTGCCGGCCGTACGCGAAGCCGTCGACTGGGAGCGCAGCCTGGCGGCGCGCTGGCACCGCGACGGCCGCAGCGGCTACCTGCAGCCGCTGGAGGTCAGCCTCGACCTGCGCCTGGCCGACCTGCTGGGCGTAGAGCGGCAGCGCGAGCAACTGGAACGCAACACCCGCCAGTTCGTCGCCGGCCAGCCGGCCAACCACGCGTTGCTCTGGGGGGCCCGCGGGACCGGCAAGTCCTCTCTGGTTCGTGCGCTGCTGGCTGAGCTGGCCGGCGCCGGGCTGCGCCTGATCGAGATCGAGCGCGACCACCTGGCCGACCTGCCGCGCGTGGTCGAGCAACTGCAAGGCCTGCCGCAGCGCTTCGTGCTGTTCTGCGACGACCTCTCGTTCGATGCCGGGGAAGGCGACTACCGGGTACTCAAGAGCGTGCTCGACGGCTCGCTGGAACAGGCGCCGGACAATGTGCTGCTCTACGCCACCTCCAACCGCCGGCACCTGGTTTCGGAGAAGCAGAGCGACAACGAGAACTGGAAGATGGTGGACGGCGAGCTGCATCCCAACGAAGCGGTGGAGGACAAGATCGCCTTGTCCGACCGTTTCGGCCTGTGGCTGTCGTTCTATCCCTTCACCCAGGAGCATTTCCTCAGCGTGGTTCGCCACTGGGTGGACGTGCTCGCGGAGAAGGCCGGGCTGGCCTGGAGCTGGAGCGAGGAGCTGGAGAAGGAAGCGATCCGCTGGGCGCTTGGCCGCGGCAACCGCAACGGCCGTTGCGCCTATCAGTTCTCCCGCTACTGGGTGGGCAAGCAACTGCTGGAGCGCCAGGCATGATCGATCTGCAGCAATCTGGCGCCGGGCTGGCCGGCTACGCCCTGCTGGCGGCGCAGGCCGAGGCGCTGTTCGCCGACGAGCGCGATTTCATCGCCAACGCCGCGCAGTTCTCCGCCTTTCTCTTCCATGAGCTGGACGACCTGAACTGGGCCGGCTTCTATCTGAACCGCAACGAGGAACTGGTCCTGGGACCGTTCCAGGGCAAGGTCGCCTGCGTCCGCATTCCCTTCTCCAAGGGCGTCTGCGGCGCCGCGGCGCGTACCCGGCTGACCCAGCGGGTCGACGACGTCCACGCGTTTCCCGGCCACATCGCCTGCGACAGCGCTTCCAGCAGCGAACTGGTGGTGCCTCTGCTCAAGGACGGCCGCCTGGTCGCTGTGCTCGATCTGGACAGCCCGAGCGTGGGACGCTTCAGCGCCGAGGACCAGGCCGGGATCGAAGGCCTGGTGGAGATATTCCTGCGCCTGACGGACTGCTGAGCGACGCGTTCAGGCTTTCGCTGCGAGCTTGTCGAGGGTCCGTCGTTCCCCCGGCAGCAGCGCTTGCATCGCCGGGCGTTCGAGCATCCGCGCGAAATGCGCGGCGAGGGCCGGCCAGCGTTGCTCGTCCAGGTTTTCGCCGGCGTGACGCAGGTTGACCAACTGGCTGGCGATCGCCAGGTCGGCGAGGGTCAGTCGCTCGCCGACGAAGAAGGCCCGGCCGTCGAGATGGTTTTCCAGGTAATCGAAGTGCGCTGGCAGCTTTTCCTCCAGCGCGCGACGCACGTCGTTCTCCTCGCAGGCCTGGCCCATCGCCGGCTTGAGTATCCGGTTGCGGAAGATCGTCAGCGTGGCCAGGGGAGCGATCTCGTAGTCGGCGTATTTTTCCAGCCAGCGCACCGCTGCGCGGCCGGCGGGGGCGTCGCCCTGGAGATTCGGCGGTTCGGGATAGCGTTCTTCCAGGTACTGGCAGATCACGCTGGAGTCGGCGAGGGCCAGGTCGCCGTCGCGCAACGCCGGGATGCGGCCCAGCGGGCTGATCTCGCGATACCAGGCCGGCTGGCCGAACGGGGCGATCGCTTCCAACTGGTAGTCGAGGCCCTTTTCGGCCAGGAGCAGGCGGACCTTGCGGACGAACGGAGACAGCGGGGCTCCGTAGAGTGTCAGGCTCATAACGATTTCCTCGGTCGATATGAGCCTGGGTTATAGCACGGCTGCCGTGGGCAGGCCGGAATCAGTCGTAGACGTTCTTCTTCTTCCACAGGTCGTCTGCATCGAGGGCCTTCAATCCCTCGTTGAGTTCGCTGGGCTCCTCGCTCGCCGGCTGGCTGTTGTTCAGCACCATCGCGTTGGCGCGGGCCAGCTGCGTTTCCATCTGCTGCAGCTCCGCCTGGTAGCGCGCCAGCTCGGGCTGCTTGCGCAGGTACTGGGCGCCGCGTTCGAAGGCCAGGCGCGCCTGGCGCGGTTCGTTCTGCTGCAGGGCCTGCTGGCCGAGATTGCCGAAGAACTCGATATGCAGGCGCACCAGGAGGTGGCGAATCTCCTTGACCCAGATCTGCGCCTCGCTGCGCGGCAGGTGGCCGTCCTGGGTGAAACGGGTGAGCTGGGCATGCAGGGCTTCGAAGAGGAAGCGGACTTCCTTGGCCTTGTCCTCGGTCAGGATCGCCTGGGGCGGATTGCGCACCGGGATCGACTCGCCCTTGGCGACCAGCGCGCGCAACTCTTCTATGCGAGCCTTGAGCCCGGCATCGGCTTTCTTCTCCAGCGCCAGTTGCTGCTCGCTGAGGCTGAGCTCGATCTGGCTCATCAACAGCTTCAGCGACGGGCTGACGAACTGGCCGGGAAGGCTCTCGGAAATCTGCGCGCAGCGCCGGACCCGGTCGTTGAGTTCGGCTTTCAGGCGCGCTTTCTCCAGCTTGCTGTTTTCCACCACGTGGTTGATATAGCCAATGGCGATTAGGAGGGCGATCCCGCCGATGATGAGGGCGGTAATGAGGAGTGGCGACACCTTGGGACTCCGCTGTAAGAATTTTCTCAGTCTAATGTCTTGGTGCTACCACTGATAGCAGCAGCTCATTATTTGCACAGAAGTCTTTGATTTAAAAAAATTTTCTCAGAAGGGTTGACGCCTCCCCGGACGCTCCATAAAATGCGCGCCACTTCCAGCGTGAAGCCAAACGCGAAACACTGGAAGCCGGAAAGATCTGTTGTAAGTTCCGGGCCGNCGCCTCCCCGGACGCTCCATAAAATGCGCGCCACTTCCAGCGTGAAGCCAAACGCGAAACACTGGAAGCCGGAAAGATCTGTTGTAAGTTCCGGGCCGCGTCCCCTTCGTCTAGTGGCCTAGGACACCGCCCTTTCACGGCGGTAACAGGGGTTCGAGTCCCCTAGGGGACGCCATTGCGGGAATAGCTCAGTTGGTAGAGCACGACCTTGCCAAGGTCGGGGTCGCGAGTTCGAGTCTCGTTTCCCGCTCCAAATTCTACAGCCTGGCTTCGGCGGGGTTGGTGAAAGTTAGGCGTCAAAGGTTCGGTTTCGGCCGAACGGGCAACAAGTTGTAACGCGGGAATAGCTCAGTTGGTAGAGCACGACCTTGCCAAGGTCGGG
>NZ_JAJQKY010000031.1:0-46993 GCF_021213715.1 Pseudomonas sp. CP-1 | reverse complement strand
GGTGTAGCTGCCGAACAGGAAGAAGCCCACCACCAGCAGCGCCATCGCCGCGGCCAGCAGGGTGAGAAAAGTGAAGGAGACCGGGCGCGTTAGCGTTACTTTTCCTAAAGCTTGGTACATCTTTCTATTAAGGGCTTCCGCGCGGAAAAAATCATTTTGAGGTGTCATTGATTAATTTTTAGGTGGATTCCTGTAACTAACTTGAGTTTGACTGCTCTGCGTAGCTTTGTTGTTTTTGATAAGTGTGCCAGGTTCTTTCTTGATGGAGCGATCTTTATAAGGTGATGCTAAGTATGTCCTCTTTGCAGAGGGCGGTGATGAGATTCTTAATGTCAGTTGATTCATGCTGGGGAAAATTATGAATGAGATCTTCAAGGCTTGTGCCGGGGGTTGCTGCGATGTGGTTAATTATTGGCATGCTGTGAGGGTCTATGTTTAGCTTTGTTCCATTGCATATTAAATAGTTTTGCTCTATGCCGAATTTGTTGTTTGTGCATAGGCATAGTTGTGAATGAAGGGGAATGGTTTCAGTGTCTGCTCGGCAAAATGCCTCTACGGCCAGTGGAGAGTCTATTCTGGTTCCTATCAAGTGATTTTTCATGAAGTTCAAATAGTGTTCATGATTGTTGATTAGTCTATGTATGTGGTTTGCAATATTTGCTAGGTTTTCCTGGTCTGAGGCCCATTTGCTCAAAGATTTTCTGGCTCCAAGGAAGTTTTCCATGTGGGATAAAGTCCATTGCAGATAGTCAATTCCTAATGCCGGGAAAGTGCCAAGTGCCAAATGGAAACTCGGTTGTCCAATTGGTAGTGGGTTATGCCACCAGCCCTTTGGTAGATAGAATACATCCCCTGGCTCCAAGATGATATCCATGTAAGGATTGGTAGGGCACGGGTAAATATGCTCAAGATCTTTGCTTTGCTGAGTGTAAAGAGGGAGCTCAAAGGATGGTTCGTATACTACCCAGCGTTTGCTCCCTATTAGTTGGATTGCAAAAACGTCTCTTGTGTCCCAATGGCAACGAAAGGAGCTTTTCTTGCCAAATGCTAAATAGGCACTGCTGACAATCTGTCTTTCAGTGAATAATCCTATTTGTTGTGTGATTTCCGTTATTTTTGGATCGCTCTTTATCTTGTTGATGATTAGCGTGGCGCCACGACTTAGGTAATCATATAAAGCTGGCTTTATGATTCGTTGGCGAATGGTTCCAATGTCTAAATATTTTTCGACATACTTTTCTTTGGGGAGGATTCTGTCTAGGGATAACTTGAAGTCGGGTGATGAGGGATCGCTTCGTTCAATTAGTCGATTTACATCGTTCCACGAAAAATTTATTGGCAGGACAGCACCTTTCATATGTAATGGTTGATTTTCTTGGTACTGGCTAAGAAATTCGCTCTGAGATATGTTTGCTTTGAAGTTCATGGAGGCTGTCATATGTGTTTCTGAGTAGGCTATATTTTAATCTCAAAATAATGGTGCTTTTTTCCGGAAGCACCATTGGAGGAGGTTGGTTCTATTGGGTTTGAAATATTTTCTTAGTGATAGTCACACCCCTCTCCATCATAGTTGGTACCTGCCTTGTCGCCTCTGCTCCATGCGCTAGCTGCCGCCGAACCTGCATACGAACCAGCAGCTGCTCCTGCAACGGTACCAAAAGCACCGCCGGCAACTCTGCCACTGATAAGGCCGACAACTGCTCCAACGGGTCCTCCTAGAACACCGCCGACAGTTGCACCTGCCCAAGCTCCGGCCGCACTTCCGCCAAATTTTCCGAGTCCTGCACCTATAGCTCCACCCGCTCCTGTTGCTGCGGCATCAAGACTGTTTCCTCCTGACACAATATCCATCTCAATGATGCTTAGTTCGCGCACCTGATAACTCCTTTGAGATTTTTTCAAAAGTTATTAGTAAAGCGATAATGCAAGAGCTAAGTAGTATTAGGCCGGTTGTGGATGATGACAGTTTTGCTCCTGGTGATATATCGCTATTGCCAATCAGATAGAGGCCGAATAAGCCTGTGGAGATCATGATTAGAAGCCCGCTAAGTGTTTGAATGCGTTTTCGTGGCTCTGGTTGGTTAGATTTTTCTTTGTTTAGCTCTTTAAGCGCTTTTGTTGTTGAAATAAGATGAATGATTCCTGTGTAAAATATTATGGCGCAGATTGATAATGTTGCGTCAATGGTTGCTAGCCATTTTTTCTCCATTCCTAGTTGGTCATTGAAGATTGAGAAGAGTATGGCGATTCCCGCTCCGTAGCCGGAAATTATGAGTGTAGGGCTTCTCCTGATTTTATCTATCTTGAGTTTGCTAAAATTGTGTTCTGACAATTTTATATTCCCTGCTGGTTGGGGTGGTGTGGCGTTAGTTTTTTAGCACGATATCGTTCTTGATGTGTGTAAGAGAATTCTGTGAAAACTAATGGATTTTTCTTGCGTGAGAGGCTTTGGGTGTCATGGAGTAGACAGAAGCATGTTTGACGGTCTAGATGGGGGTGGCGCTTTTGAAATGCCCTTGGGAGGGGTTTTTGAAGGATGTGGAGATGTGTCGTTTCTGGCGGTTTTGGAAATTTATTATGTGCCTTGGCAGTTTTTATTCTTGAGCGTGCTGTGTTTTAGAGGATGTCTCCAATGGCAGGTTTGCATGTATATGTAGGCGCTATGGCGGCGCGAATATACATTGCCGCCAAAGCACACTGCTTATTCGTTCAGATCCACAGATCGTTGACGGCCGTCCGCTCGCCGCCCTGGTCGCCGGTGTTGCGCACGCCGCAGGGCTCCACCAGGAGCATGCGCACCTCGCCCTCGGCGAACGGCTTGTGCTCCACGCCGCGCGGCACCACATACATCTCGCCGGGGCCCAGGTGCACCGCGCCGTCGCGGAAATCGATGCGCAGGCGACCGGAGAGGACGATGAAGGTCTCGTCGGTGTCGGCGTGGCTGTGCCAGACGAAGTCGCCTTCGATCTTCACCAGCTTGAACTGGTAGTCGTTCATCTGGGCGATCACCCTGGGTTGCCAGCGGTCGTCGAACAGGGCGAGCTTGGCGGCGAAGTTGATCGCTTGGGTTGTGCTGGTGGACATCGGTGCGCTCCGGTGGTTGGTCTCTGGCGCCAGGGTAGGCGGCTACGGAGCGGGCGGTCTTGGATGATCGTGCAACCTGGCTAGGCGCGGCCGAGCATACGCAGCCAGCGTGCCGGCGGCAGGCCGTAGCTCTGGCCGAAATGGCGGGTCATGTGGCTCTGGTCGGCGAAACCGGCGGCAAGCGCGGCTTCGGCCAGCGTCTGGCCGCCGAGCATCAGCCGGCGGGCGATGTCCAGCCGGCGCTGGATCAGGTAGCGGTAGGGGCTGGTGCCGAACAGCGCGCGGAAATCGCGCGACAGGCTCCAGCGTTCGCGCTGGGCGACCTGCGCCAGTTCGTCGAGGCTCAGCGGGCGCTCCAGGTGCGCGTGGATGTACTGTCGGGCGCGCTCGGCGGCGACGAAGTCGAAGTGGCGCCTGCCGCGCGCCCGGTTGCCGGCCACGGCGTCGAGGGCGTGGGCCAGTTCGAACAGGGCGTCCTGTTCTTCCAGCGGCTCCAGCGGGGTATCCATGGCCTGTAGCAGGGCCCGGCTGGCGGCGATCAGGCGCGGGTCGTCGGACAAGCCCCCGCGCACGAACGGCAGCGGCCGGCCGCCGAGGGCCTGCTGGATCAGCGCCGGCTCGACGTAGAGCATCCGGTAGCGGAACCCTTCCTGGCTGCCGGCCTCGCCGTCGTGCAGCTCGTCGGGATGCAGCACCAGGCAGCCGCCCGGCAGGCTGTGGCGCTGGCTGCGGCGATAGCGGAAGCTCTGCACCCCGGCCAGGGTCTGGCCGATGGCATAGGTGTCGTGGCGATGCGGATCGTAGCCGTGGCCGGCGAAGTAAGCCTCGATGCGTTCCACCGCACCGTGTTGCGGGGCGCGTCGAACCCAGTCGCGGGGCGTATTGGCGTGGCTCATGGGGAAAGGCTCGTGGCGCGGAAGGTTCAGGCTAGCGCTTCGTTGGCGCGACTGGAATAGCCGGACGGCGTCTCGCCGAATACTGCGCGGAAGGCACTGGCGAAGCTGCTCGGGCTTTCGTAGCCGAGCGACCAGGCGACCTCGCCGACCGCCTGGCCCGCTGCCAGCCGTTCGACGGCCGCGTGCAGTCGCGCCAGTTGCCGCCATTGCGCGAAGCTCATGCCGGTCTCGGCGCCGAACAGCCGGCTCAGGCTACGGCTGCTGAGGCCCGCCCAGCGCGCCCATTCGGCCGCCGGCCGCGGATCGCCGGGGGTGGCCAGCAATGCCTCGGCGATCCTGCGCAGGCGCGAATCCCCCGGATAGGGCAGGCGGGTCCGCTGGGGCACGGCGTGGCGCAGTTCGTCCAGCAGCACGCGCAGCAGGTTCTCGCGTTCGGTGTTCCAGGCGGAGCCGGTCGGCCAGCGGGTGGCGCGTTCGACGATCAGCGCCACGAAAGCCGAGCAGGCGAGCACGCCGGGGTGCCGGGGCAGGTCGCGGCAGTGTTCGGCGGCGAGGTAGGCGCTCCAGCCCGCCAGGCTGCCGTGGGAGTGCGCCGAGTGTGGGTGACCCGGTGGGATCCAGGCGATCTGGCGCGGAGGCAGGGCCTGGCGGCCATGCTCGTCCTCGACCACCAGAAGGCCGCGCTCCAGGCAGTAGAGCTGGCCGCAGGCATGGCGGTGGGAGGCCGTGCGGCTGGCTGCGCGGTCGATGCGCAGGGCGAAGAGCGGGACGGGCAGGGGGTCCGGAAGCATTTGGCGGAAAAACGACGATGATTGGCTTGGAATGGATAATAGGCCATTCGACTGCGGATGTAGCCTGGCGGCTCATCATTCTTGCCTGGAGCACGCCATGAAAGCCGAAGACATCCTTCCCGACCGACAGGACCGCATCCGCCTGGGCGGCGTGGAGATACGCAAGGGCAGCGTCGGCGCGTTCATCGCCAACGCCCGGTTGCTGCTTGAGGAGGAACTGCCCGCGGCGCAACGGCGGCAGGCTGAAGAAGACCTGCGCGCCCTGCTGCCGGCGATCCGGGCACTGGGGCTGCTGGAACTCTTCGAACTGCGCGACGCGCGACTGCGGACGCTGGTGGCGGATTGGGAAAACGCCGCTGGCCGCTCCTGAGAGCGGCACACGGGCACTGGAGGTATCAGTCGTCGATGCAGCTTTCGATCAGGCGTTGCAGGGCTTCGCGCTCACTGACCGGCGTGCGCATCGGCATGTGCGCGAGGCTGCCGTCGCGGCGCTCGATGATGTACTCGGTCTCGAAGTGCAGGGTGCAATCCTCGAGGCTCACATAGGTGACGCCATAGGTCGGGGCCTTGCGGGAGCGGGCTGAGAGCATGGATGCCTCCTTGGGCTCATTTCTTCTCGCTGGTCGGCGCGGGCGCGCTGGCCTGAACCGGGCGAGTAGGGGTCACTGCATTGCTGTAGAACGCGGAAGCGGCGAAGTAGCTGGCGAGGGCGCTGAAGCTGGACATGATCGGTTCTCCTGAGGAAGGGTGGGCGTCTGCCCTTGGAGAGCATGTTTGCCCAGCGGGAGAACCGGCAGAAGTAAAAAGCCTGCATGGTGTATATCGAGCGCGGTGATGGATCAAGCGACCCCCTCCAGCCTTGCGACTGTTCGCCGGTGTTACCATATGACGTGTTTTTTTCTCAGGAATTCCCATGGCCAAGCGTGGACGCCCCTGCGGCTTCGATCGTGAACAGGCATTGCGCCGGGCGCTCGACGTGTTCTGGGAGGCCGGTTACGAAGGCGCGACCATGGCCGCGCTGAAGGAGGCCATGGGTGGCATCTGCGCGCCGAGCATGTATGCCGCCTATGGTTCCAAGGAGGCGCTGTTCCGTTCGGCGGTGGAACTCTACCTGAGCCAGGAATGCCAGCTTTCCAAGGGCGCCTTCGCCCTGCCGACGGCGCGCGAGTCGATCGCCGCGCTGCTGGAAAGCGCCGCTGTCAGCTACACCACGGAAGGCAAGCCGCGCGGTTGCCTGGTCGACCTCAGCACGACCAATTTCTCGCCGGCCAACAAAGGCGTCGAAGACTATCTGCGCGATCACCGGCGGCGCGCCGCGCGCCTGCTGCGCGAGCGTTTCGCACGAGGCGTGGCCGACGGCGACGTGCCGGCCGGAGCCGATCTCGACGCGCTCACCAGTTTCTACAGCAGCGTGCTCCAGGGCCTGTCGATCCAGGCCCGCGACGGCGCCAGCCGCCAGCAGTTGCTGGCCATCGGCCGCTGCGCGATGGCGGCCTGGGATTCCCTGCTGGCGGTCGAGGCCGCCTGACGCCACAGCGCCCCTTGACTGGAAAAAGCCCATGGATTCTCCGTGGGCAAAAACTATAACGCGTGATATAGAATTGATCCAAACCCCGGGCGAAGTCCTTCCGCGCGTGTCTCGCGCCCTGGCCATCGCCCGCTGCCGATTGGAGCCTTCATGACAACGCTTGCTGATATTCCCCTGTCCATGCTCGACCTGGTGCCGGTGCGCACCGGCGGCAGCGTGGCCGAAGCCCTGCACAATTCCCTGGACCTGGCGCGCCATGTGGAGCGCCTGGGCTTCAACCGTTTCTGGCTGGCCGAGCACCACAACATGGATGGCATCGCCAGCTCCGCCACCGCGCTGCTGATCGGCCATATCGCCGGCGGTACCTCGCGGATCCGCGTCGGCTCGGGTGGGGTGATGCTGCCGAACCATGCGCCGTTGGTGGTGGCGGAAAACTTCGGCACCCTGGAGACGCTCTACCCGGGCCGCATCGACCTCGGCCTTGGCCGCGCCCCCGGCGCCGACCAGGCGACCATGCGCGCCTTGCGTCGCGACCGCCTGGGCAACGGCGACGACTTCCCCGAGCAGGTCGCCGAGCTGGAAATGCTGCTCGGCCCGCGCCGTTCCCAGCAGAGCCTGCTGGCGGTGCCGGGCGAGGGTACCCAGGTGCCGATCTGGCTACTCGGTTCGAGCCTGTTCAGCGCTCACCTGGCGGCGCAGAAAGGCTTGCCCTATGCCTTCGCTTCGCATTTCGCACCGCGTTACCTGCACGAGGCGCTGCGCATCTACCGCAGCAACTTCCAGCCCTCGGCGGTACTCGACAAACCCTACGCGATGATCGGCGTGCCGCTGATCGCCGCACCTACCGACGAAGAGGCCGAGTTCCTCGCCACTACCGCCTTCCAGCGCGTGCTGGCGCTGATCCGCGGCGAGAGCCTGAAACAGAAGCCCCCGGTGGAAAGCATGGCGCCGTTGTGGCTGCCCCACGAGCAGGACGCGGTCGGCAGCTTCTTCGGCCTGGCGGTGATCGGCGGTCCGGAGAAGGTTCGCGCGCGCCTGGAGATCCTCCTGGAGCAGACCGGCGCCGACGAGCTTATCTTCACCAGCGACTTCTACGAGCACGCCCATCGGCTACGCTCTTGCGAAATCGTCGCGGGGCTGAAAGGGGCGTGATCCGGGTCCTGTAGGAAAACGATGTAGTCCTGCGTGCGGTAGGGTCTTTCGGTGATAGGTTTTTTGGTTCTAAACTTAGAACTAAAAACAATAAGCCAGAGAGGAACCCTGCCATGCCGGTTGCACACCGACTGCTGTTTTCATTGACCGCCTTGCTGGCGGCGACGGCCCAGGCCGCCGTCGATGGCCAGAAACTCTACACCCAGGGCGGCGCCAACCCGGCCGCCGCGGCCTGCGTCACCTGCCACGGCGTCGATGGCATGGGCCTGGCCGCCGCCGGCTTTCCGCGCCTGGCGGGCCTTCCCGCCGCCTACCTGAGCAAGCAACTGCACGACCTCAAGCAGGGCGGCAGTCGCGAGCACCCGGTGATGAAGGGCATAGCCGATGCACTTGGCGACGACGAGATCCAGGCGCTCGCCACTACCCTCGCGGCAATGCCGGCGCCCAAGCCGGTGGCGCTGTCGCGCGTGGCCACCCCGCGCAGCCCCGGCGAGACCCTGGCGGTGCGTGGCGCCTGGGAGCGCAACATTCCCGAGTGCGTGACCTGTCACGGTCCGGCCGGCAGCGGCGTGGGGGAGGCCTTCCCGCCGTTGCAGGGGCAGGGCGAGATGTACCTGAGCAACCAGTTGCGCGCCTGGCAGCTTGGCACTCGCCGCAACGACCCGAACGATCTGATGGGACATATCGCCAAATCCCTCAGCGAA
Source organism: Pseudomonas sp. CP-1 (assembly GCF_021213715.1). NCBI lineage: Bacteria > Pseudomonadati > Pseudomonadota > Gammaproteobacteria > Pseudomonadales > Pseudomonadaceae > Pseudomonas > Pseudomonas sp. CP-1. Next base: position 38,838 of record NZ_JAJQKY010000031.1, on the reverse strand, counting down.
GAGGAGATCCGCAGCGTCAGCCAGTTCTTCGCCACCCTCGGTCAGGCAGGAGGCCAGCCATGAACATGCCGTCGATCCTTTCCCTGGCCGTCGTTGGCCTGCTGATCGCTCCCGTCCAAGCGGCAACGGCGCCCTTGGATCCGTTCCAGCCGCCGGCGGAAAGCAGCCTCCCGGACAACGCCTTCGGCGAAATGGTCCGCCAGGGCCAGGCGCTGTTCGTGGAAACCCGGAAGAACGCGCCGCATCTGGTCGGCAACCAGCTCAACTGCGTCAACTGCCATCTCGAACAGGGCCGCCGGGCCAACTCCGCGCCGCAGTGGGCGGCCTACCCGGTCTATCCGGCGTTCCGCGCCAAGAACAACAAGGTCAATACGTTCGCCGAGCGCCTGCAGGGCTGTTTCCAGTTCAGCATGAACGGCAAGGTGCCGGCGGCCGACAGCCCGGAGATCAAGGCCCTGACCGTCTACGCCTATTGGCTGGCGAGCCAGGCGCCGACCGGGGTCAGCCTGCCCGGACGCGGCTATCCGGACGTGGCCCCGCCGGAAGGCGGCTACAGCATCGAGCGCGGCGCCAAGGTCTATGCCGCGCAGTGCGCGATCTGTCACGGCGCCGACGGCCAGGGCCAGATGGCTCTGGGGCAGGCGGTGTTCCCGCCGCTGTGGGGCGCGCAGTCGTTCAACTGGGGCGCGGGCATGCACCGCATCAACACCGCGGCTTCCTTCATCAAGTACAACATGCCGTTGGGCAAGCCCGGTACCCTCAGCGACCGCGACGCCTGGGACGTCGCCGCCTTCATGAACAGCCACGAGCGCCCGCAGGACCCGCGCCTGGTGGACGGTTCGGTGGAGAAGACGCGGCAGAAGTTCCATGCCAACGACGGCGTCAACCTGTATGGGCAGAAGGTCAACGGCGTGCTGCTGGGACAGGGAATCTGACCCTCGTGGCCTGGCGTCCGCAGGACGGAGACGCGGTCCGGCGGAAGCAGGTCGGCGCCTGGGTAGGGCGGATAACGCCAGCGGCGTTATCCGCCGATGCCTGGGCCTGGGTCCGGCGGATAGCCGCGGGGCGGCTATTCGCCCTACGGAGTCGGTTGGCGGGTGGGTGGGGCGCGTGGTGCCCGCGCATCACTCGCGCAGCGGCATTTCCAGCGTCACCCGCAGGCCGTCCGCGCGGCTGTCGAAGTCCAGCCGGCATTGGCAGCGTTGCACGATGGCCTGGACGATGGCCAGGCCGAGCCCGCTGCCGCCGCTCTTGCCGTGGCGCCAGAAGCGCCGGGTGAGATGCGGCAGGTCGGCTTCGGCGATGCCCGGGCCGTGGTCGCGGACGTGGAAGCGCGCGCAGCCTTGCGCGGTTTCCACCGCCAGCTCCACCCGGGTGCCGGCGGCGGTGTGGCGCAGGGCGTTGTCCAGCAGGTTGCGCAGCGCGGCGATGGCCAGCACCGAGGGGACTTCCAGCGGCGCCTCGGACAAGCCGTCGGCCAGCTTCAGTTCGAACATCCGCACGTCGCCGTGGCCGGCGTCGTGCATGGCCACCCGGGCGGCGTCCTCGGCGCTGCACTGCACGCCGTCGTCGAACGACAGGCTGCCTTCCACCCGCGCCAGCAGCAACAACTGGTCCAGCGTCCGGTGCAGACGGTCGGCGCCTTCCTCGGCGTGGGCCAGGGCCTGCTCGGCGGCGGCGCCCTCGGTCATGCGCGCGACCTGCAGGTGGGTCTTGATCGCGGTCAGCGGGCTGCGCAGTTCGTGGGCGGCATCGCCGGTCAGGCGTCGCTCGCGTTCGATGGCCTGGGCGATGCGCTGGAACAACTGGTTCTGGGTTTCCACCAGCGGTTTCAGTTCGCTCGGCAGGGCCGCCAGCTCCAGTGGCTCCAGCGAGTCGGCGCCGCGCCGGGTGAGGGCGTCGCGAATCCGCTTGAGCGGCGCCAGGCCCTGGCCGGCGCCGAGCCAGAGCAGGGCCAGGCTGCCGAGCAGGGCGACCGTCACCGGCACCGCGGCGGCCACCACCACCGAGCGTTGCAGCACGTCGCGCTCTTCCAGGCGGTCGGCGGTGCTGACCCGCAGATCGCCGGCCTGCACGGTGAAGCTGCGCCACAGCACGCCGTTGATTTCCTGGTCGCGGAAGCCGCTGGCGGTGCTGTCCAGCGCCCGCTCCGGGGTGGCATGGCTCTGCGCCAGGACTTCGCCGCGCAATGAGCTGACCTGGCAGGCCATGCCGTTGGGAATCCCCAGTTGCTCCGCGCTCAGGCGCGTGGTCTGGCCGTCCGCCGGCTGCGGCTGCGGCAACTGCTGGAGCAGGCCGGCGACCATCCGCGCCGAGGCCGCCAGGCGTTGGTCGAAGGAGCGCATCATCTGCCCGCGCAGGTCGCAGAGCATCCAGGCCGCGGCCAGCGACCAGAGCAGGATGAAGGCCGAGCCGAGGATCAGGGTCAGGCGCAGGCGCAGGCTCATGCGTCGTCTCCGTCGCCGCGCGCCGGCCCGAGGCGGTAGCCGAGGCCGCGCACGGTCTGCACGATGGCGTTGCCGAGCTTGCGTCGCAGGTGATGGATGTGGACGTTGAGGGCGTTGCTCTCGACCTCGTCGCCGAAGCCATAGACGCTGTCCTTGAGCTGCTCGCCGCTGAGGATCCGCCCGCGGTTGTTGAGCAATGCCTGCAACAGCGCCTGTTCGCGTCGCGACAGCTCCACGGGGCGACCGTCGAGCCAGGTTTCGCGGGTGCTCGGATCGTAGCTGAGGCGACCGTGTTCGATGACGTTGACGCAGCGCCCGGCGGAGCGCCGTTGCAAGGTATGCAGGCGGGCGCCGAGTTCGCGCAGGTCGAAGGGCTTGAGCAGGTAGTCGTCGGCGCCGGCCTGCAACCCGGCGACCCGGTCGGTCACCGCGTCGCGCGCGGTCAGCACCAGCACCGGCAGGTCGACGCCCTGCTGGCGCAGGCGTTGCAGCAGGCGCAGGCCGTCCTCGTCGGGCAGGCCGAGATCGAGGACCAGCACGTCGAAGCGCGCCACCTGGAGCAGCGCCTGGGTATCGGCGGCGCTGGCCACCCGGTCCACGGTCAGGCCCTGGGCGTTGAGGCCGGCGACGATGCCGCTGGCGATCAGGTCGTCGTCTTCGGTGAGCAGTACATGCATGGCGGTATCGCTGGTTAAAGGGATAGGAGTCTGAAGCGGGCGAATTAAGCCAGGATTATGCCCCGCCCGGCGCGTCGCCGGGGTTTTCCCGTGGCCGCGTTAACGGCCTGTTAATCGTCGCTGGCCATGCTGCCGCCGAGTTCATCGTAGAAGGCGTTATCCATGCGTGTGTTGATCCTGCTCCTGATGCTCCTGATGCTCCTGCTGCCGGGCCTGTCCCAGGCGCAACCGGGCGACGACCTGTTCGCGCCGCGCGGCGCGACGCAGACGGATTTCCTGCCGGTGGAGAAAGCCTTCCGCTTCACCTGGGAGCGCCTCGACGACGGCCAGGTGCAACTGCGCTGGCAGATCGCGCCGGGCTACTACCTGTACCAGAAGCGCCTGCGCTTCGACGGACTCGACCCGGCCTTGCAGCCGCAGTTGCCGCCGGGCGAAAGCCACAGCGACGAGTTCTTCGGCGAGTCGCAGGTCTATCGCCAGAGCCTGGAACTGACCCTGCCGGCGGCCGCCGCCGGACAACTGCGCCTGGGCTGGCAGGGCTGCGCTGATGCCGGCCTGTGCTATCCGCCGCAGAGCCAGGCGCTCGACCTGGGCGGTACCGGCCCTGCCGCCGCCGTCGCCGGGACGAGCGGCGAAGTCGCCGAGGACCAGGGCCTGGCCGGCAGCCTGCAGGCCGGCAACCTGGCCTGGAGCCTGTTGCTGTTCTTCGGCCTCGGCCTGCTGCTGGCGTTCGCTCCCTGTTCGCTGCCGATGCTGCCGATCCTCGCCGGGCTGGTGGTCGGCAGCGGCGCCGGCCCTCGTCGCGGCCTGCTGCTGGCCGGTAGCTACGTGCTGAGCATGGCGCTGGTCTACGCCGGACTCGGGGTGGTCGCGGCGCTGCTTGGCGGCAACCTGCAGGCCTGGCTGCAACAGCCGTGGCTGCTGGGCAGCTTCGCCGCGCTGTTCGTGTTCCTCGCGCTGCCGATGTTCGGCTTCTTCGAACTGCAACTGCCGGCGGCCCTGCGCGACCGCCTCGACGGTCTCAGTCGCGGCCGCAAGGGCGGCAGCCTGGCCGGCGCGGCCGCGCTCGGCGCGTTGTCCGGGCTGCTGGTGGGGCCGTGCATGACCGCGCCGCTGGCCGGCGCCTTGCTCTATATCGCGCAGACCGGCAATGCCCTGCATGGCGGCCTGGTGCTGTTCAGCCTGGGCCTCGGCATCGGCATGCCGCTGTTGCTGCTGGTGACGGTCGGCAGCCGCTTCCTGCCCAAGCCCGGTCCCTGGATGAACCTGGTCAAGGGCGTGTTCGGCTTCCTTTTCCTCGGCACCGCCTGGATACTCCTGCGTCCGCTGCTCGGCGAGGCGCTGTGGATCGGCCTTGGCGGCGCGTTGTTGCTGGTCCTGGCCTACGCCGCGCTGCACACGGCGCGAGGCCTGGCACGGCACGCGGTGCTGTTCGGCGCGGCGGGCTGCATCTTCGGTCTCTGGGGCGCGGCGATGCTGCTGGGCGCCGCGGCCGGGGCCGACGACCCCTGGCGTCCGCTACAGGTGTATGCGGCGGCGAACCGGGGCGCTACGCCGACGGCCAGTGCCCACGAGGCGTTCCTCACGGTGAGCCAGCCGGCCGAGCTGGACCGTCAGTTGGCTGCGGCCAAGGCCGAGGGACAATGGGTGCTGCTCGACTACTACGCTGACTGGTGCGTGTCCTGCCGGATCATGGAGAAACAGGTGTTCGCCAAGCCCGATGTGCTCGCCGCCCTGCAGGGCGTGCGCCTGCTGCGGCTCGACGTGACCGCGGACAACGCCGCCAGCCGCGAGCTGCTGCGCCGCTACCAGGTACCCGGCCCGCCGAGCCTGATCTGGATCGGCCCGGAAGGCGAGGAGCGCCGCGCGCGCCGGTTGACCGGCGAAGTCGACGCCGGCGGCTTCCTCGCCCATTGGCAGGCGACCCGGGAGCGCGGCTGATGCTGAGTTTTTCCCTGGGACCGCTGGTGGTCTCGCTGCAACACCTGCTGCTGTTCCTCGCCCTCGGCGCCGCGCTGCTCGGTGGTTGGCTGGCGGCGCGCGGCGGCGGGCGCAACGCCGAGCCGGTGCTGTTCAACCTGTTGTTGCTCGGCCTGCTGGTGGCGCGCCTGGCCTTCGTGGTGCGCTACTGGCCGCAGTACCGTGGCGACTTCGCACAGATGCTGGATATCCGCGATGGCGGTTTCCTCGCCTGGCCAGGCCTGCTCGCCGCTGTGCTCGGCGCGCTGTTCTGGGCCTGGCGGCGACCGGCGCTACGTCGCTCGCTGGGTGTCGGCGCCAGCCTCGGACTGGCGTTCTGGCTGCTTGGCAGTCTGGGCCTGGGCATCTACGAGCGCGGTACGCGCCTGCCCGAACTGAGCCTGCGCAACGCCGCCGGCGAGTCGGTGCAACTGGCCGATTTCCGGGGCCGCCCGCTGGTGATCAACCTCTGGGCCAGCTGGTGCCCGCCGTGTCGGCGCGAGATGCCGGTGCTGCAACAGGCGCAGGCGGAGAATCCCGACGTAGTGTTCCTCTTCGCCAACCAGGGCGAGAGCGCCGAGACCGTGCGCCATTTCCTCCAGGGCGAGAACCTGCGCCTGGACAACCTGCTGTTCGACAACGGCGGGCAGCTTGGCCAGCAGGTCGGCTCGGTCGCCTTGCCCACCACCGTTTTCTACACCGCCGAGGGCCGCCTGCTGGGCAGCCATCTCGGCGAACTGTCCCGCGGCAGCCTGGCGCGCTACCTCGAAGCCTTCGAGCCGGCCGCTGCCGCCCCCGCAACCAGGAGTTCCGAATGAGACTGCCGCGCAACCTGATCACCCTTGGCCTGGGCCTGACCCTCCTCAACGCCGGCCTGGCCACGGCGGCGGAGGAGCTGCCGGCGCCGATCCGCATGGTCCAGGAGAAGGGCGCCCGCATCCTCGGCAGCTTCGACGCCCCGGATGGCCTGCGCGGCTACGCCGCCGAATACCAGAACCAGGGCATGGCGCTGTACCTGACGCCCGACGGCAAGCACGTACTCACCGGCCACCTGTTCGACGCCCAGGGCAAGGACCTCAGCCGCGAACCGCTGGAGCGCCTGGTGTATGCGCCGCTGGCCAAGGAAATGTGGCAGAAGATGGAGCAGAGCGCCTGGATCGCCGATGGCCGTGCCGACGCGCCGCGCGTGGTCTACCTGTTCAGCGACCCGAACTGCCCGTACTGCACCATGTTCTGGGAGCAGGCGCGACCCTGGGTGGATGCCGGCAAGGTGCAGTTGCGGCATATCATGGTCGGCATCATTCGCGAGGACAGCGAAGCCAAGTCCGCTGCGCTGCTGGCCAGCAAGGACCCGCAGAAGGCCCTGCACGACCATGAGCAGGCGGGCAAGGCCAGCACCCTGAAGCCGCTGGCGAAGATCCCGGCGGCGGTGCGCAAGCAGCTCGCCGGCAACATGGAACTGATGGAGTCGATGGGCGCCGCGGCGACCCCGGCGATCTTCTATCTCAATGCCGAGGGGCGCATGCAGCAGCAACAGGGCGCGCCGCAGCCGGACCAGTTGGCGGAGATCCTCGGTCCGCGCTGATCCTCCGGGCCGGCGCCGAGCCGCCGGCCATCTATACTCCCTGCGTTACGCCAACCCAGCGGAGCGAGGGCCATGGACGACGCATTCAGCGAGGAAGGCAGCGCGCAGCCGCGCCATGACGCTCAGCGTCCGGCGCTCGCTCCGCGGAGCGACGGTTTCGACATCCACACCTACCATCCCGACTTCGTCGCCGATCCCTATCCGCTGTTGCGGCTGATCCGCTCCCGTGCGCCGGTCTGCCGCGACCAGGCCTCGATCTGGTGGATCAGTCGCTATGCCGATGTCTCGGCGTGCCTGCGCGACCGCCGTTTCTCCGCCGACCCCGCTCGCCTTGGCGCCGCCGGCGTCCGCCAGGGCGGCGCCAGCTGGTTCGGCCACCAGCAATTGCAACCGCTGGCGCGCTTCTACGACAACTTCATGCTGTTCAACGACGCGCCGCGGCACACCCGCCTGCGCAGGCTGTTCGCTCCGGCCTTCGGCCCCGACGCCGTGCGCCGCTGGGAGGCGTGCATCGAGGCGCTGGTGGAAGAGCTCCTCGACAGCTTGCTGGAGCGCCGCGAGCCCGATCTGCTCAGGGACTTCGCCGAACCGCTGACGATCCGGGTGGCCGCCGAGCTGTTCGGCTTTCCCCGCGAAGACACCGGGCAACTGCTGCCCTGGGGCCGCGACCTGGCCGCCGGGCTCGATCTCGCCGCCAGCCACGGCGATGCCGGGCAGATCAACCGCAGCGCGGCCGCCTTCAGCGACTACCTGCAACGCCAGGCGCGCGGCTGGAGCGATGGCTCTTCGCGCCCGCCGCCCGGCGCAGCGCCGAGCATCCTCGACGGCGCCGCGATGCTGGAGGCCGGACTGGGCCTCGAGGACCTGGTGGCGGCCTATGCCATGGTGTTCATGGCCGCGTTCGAAACCACCATCAGCATGGTCGGCAACGCTACGCTGGCGCTGCTCACCCATCCCGACCAGCTCGATCTGCTGCGGCGGTGCCCGGAGCTGGCGGCGAACGCGGTGGAGGAACTGCTGCGCTTCGACGGCGCGGTGCGCGGCGGCGTGCGTTGCACCCTGGAGGAGGTGGAGATCGGCGGCCAGCGGATTCCGCCTGGAGAGAAGGTCTGGCTGAGCTTCCTCGCGGCGAACCGCGACCCGGAGATGTTCGCCGCCCCCGACCGTCTGCAATTGCAGCGAGCGAACGCCAAGCAGCACGTGGCGTTCGCCCATGGTCCGCACTACTGCCTGGGCGCGTACCTGGCCCGGCTCGAATTGCAATGCGCATTGCGCGGCCTGGTGCGTCGCCGTTTCGCCCTGGCCTCGGAACCGACGGACCTGCGCTGGCGGCGCAGCTCGGTGTTCCGCACCCTGGAGCGCTTGCCGATCGTCCCGGAAGGCGACGCTCAGAAGACCTGCGAGTAGCGCAGGATCAGCCGGCTGCCCTCGCTGCGGTTGCGTGCGCCGTATTCGTGATAGGCGTTGAGGAACAGCCGCGACTTGCCCCAGCCGAACATCAGCGCCGGGCCGATGGCATCGACCCGCTCGCGGGAGTCCGGGCGGTCGTGCCCGTCGACCCGCTCGTCGGTGATCTGTCGCAGGCTGTAGCCGGACAACCCGACTCGCCAATGCGCATCCAGCGCCAGCGATACCGAGTAGTTGGCGTGGAACGCCTGGCCCGGCTGCAGGTAGTCGTCGGCCAACGGCGGCGCCGGGTCGCGATTCTTGCCCGGCAACAGGTACTGCAGGCGAGCGCTGGCTTCCCAGCCTTCGGCGAATTCCCAAGTCAGCGCGTAGTGCGGGTTGAAGCTCCAGTGGTTGCTGCCGGGATTGATCGCCCGATGCCTGTCGTAGCGCCCGGTGGGTAACTGGAAGGCGAGGTTCAGGCGCTGCCAGTAGGGCCGGCCGAACAGCTCGGTCTGCGGCCATTGCAGGATGAACGGACTGACGATCAGGTTGCCGAGGCCGTTGGCGCTGCCAGCGTGGGGTTCGAAGTCGGGATCGGCGAGCAGCACCGGGACGAGGATTTCCGCGCCGTAGTAGGCGCCGAACAGCTGGTGCTGGCTGATGTGGGCGAAGTGGCTGGTGGCGAGCAGGGTGCGCAGGCGATTGTCGAGCGGGCGCCGGTGACCGTTGGCGTCCATGAAGTCGTCGGCCTCGTAGATATTCACGAACTGCTGGAACAGCGTGCCGGGCAGGGCCTTGCCGTCGAGGAAGGAGGTCTGGCCGAGGTTCATCCCCGGCAGCGCGGCGATAGCCTGGAACGAGGGCAGCAGCAGGGGCAGGGCCAGCAGGCTGGCCCGGGTGCGGGTGATCATGGGCGTGTCCTTCTTGTTGTTGTTTTCCACGGGGCAGCGCGTCAGTCCGGGAGGTAGTCGGGCTGGCGCTCGGGGCTGGCGCGCTGGAAGGCTTCGAGCGCCAGGCAGCGCCCCTCCAGTTCGAGCAACGCCGGGTAGGGCGCCAGGTCACAGCCCATGCGCCGGGCGTTGGCCAGTTGCGGCACCAGGCAGCACTCGACGATGCCCGCTGCGGCGCCGGCGAAGAAGGCGCCGCGACGGTGTCGGTTCAGCAGGGTCTCCGCCGCCGCCAGGCCCTCGGCGACCCAGTGCGCGTACCAGCGCTGGCGGTCCTCGGCGTCTATGCCGAGGACCTGGGTCAGGTACTTGAGCACCCGCACGTTGTTCAGCGGATGGATGTCGCAGGCCACCAGCAGGGCCAGTTCCAGCGCCTGGGCGCGATGCAGCGGGTCGAGAGGGATCAGGCGCGGTTCGGGCTGCACGGCGTCGAGGTAGTCGATGATCGCCAGCGACTGGCTGAACCGACGGCCGTCGGCGTCGACCAGGGTCGGCAGCGCGCCCATCGGGTTGCGCTGGCGGTCGGCCGGGCGCAGTTGCTCGCCCTGCCGCAGGTTGACCGGCACTACCTGGTAATCCAGACCTTTCAGGGCCAATGCGATACGCACCCGATAGGACGTGGAGCTGTTGAAGAAGCTGTAGAGCTGCATGGGAAGTCCTGTTCAGAGAGTGACGGAAGAAGGCCTGGCCCGGCGCCGGCCCAGGCGATGCACGGCCACGGCGGCGAGCAGCGCCGGGATCACCAGCAGGGCGAGGATGCCGCTGAAGCCCAGGCCCAGGCCGAGCAGGGCGCCGCCGCTGAGGGAGCCGACGATCGAGCCGATGCGGCCCAGGCCGAGGGCCCAGCTGACCCCGGTGGCGCGGCTGCGGGTCGGATAGAAATCGGCGGCCAGGGCGTTGGCGCCGACCTGCGAGCCGCTGATGCAGAAACCGACGCCGGCGACGCACAGCGCCAGCAGGGCGAAGCTGTGGTAGAGGCTGGCGATGCCGAGGATGAACAGGGCGCCGCCGACGTAGGCCAGGCTCAGCACCCGGTGCGCGTCGAAGCGATCCATGGCGCTGCCCAGGAGGAGTGCGCCGAGGGTGCCGCCGAGCTGGAACATGGCGCTGATCGTCGCCGCCTCGCCGAGACTGAAGCCGGTGCCGCCGATCAGCGTCGGCAGCCAGTTGGTCAGCAGGTAGATGATCAGCAGGCCCATGAAAAAGGTGGCCCAGAGCAGCAGGGTGCCGCCGCGCAGCTCGGCGCCGAGGATCTGCCGCAGGGGCGAGGTGCCGTCGGACTCGTCGGCGGGCAGTTCGAGGCGTCCGGCCCAGCCGTCGGGCAGGCGCCCCAGGCGTTCGAGGATGCGCCGCAGGCGCGCCGCGTCCGGTGCGCGGCGGGCGAGGAAGCGCACCGACTCCGGCAGGCATGCCCAGAGCAGCGGCAGGCTCGCCAGGGGCAGGCCGCCGCCGAGCAGCAGCACGCTCTCCCAGCCCAGCGCCGGGACCATCCGCGCGGCGAGCAGGCCGCCCAGCGCCGAGCCGAGGGTGAAGCCGCAGAACATCGCGGTGACCATCAGCGCGCGGTGCCGGCGCGGGCAGTATTCGGAGGTCAGGGTGATCGCGTTGGGCATCGCCCCGCCCAGGCCGAGGCCGGTGAAAAAGCGCAGCAGGGCCAGGGTTTCCACCGAACCGGCGTAGGCCGAGGCGAGGCTCCAGCCGCCGAAGAACAGCACCGAGAGCAGGAGCACGCTCTTGCGTCCGAAACGGTCGGCCAGCGGGCCGGCGGCGAAGGCGCCGAGGGCCAGGCCGGCCAGTGCGGCGCCGAGGATCGGGCTGAGTTGCGCCGGGCTCAGTTGCCAGTCGTGGGCCAGGGCCGGGGCGATGAAGCCGATGGCGGCGGTGTCGAATCCGTCCATGGCGACGATCAGGAAGCACAGCGACAGGACTCGCAACTGGAAGGCGGAAACCGCCTGCGCATCGATGAAGGCCTGGACGTCGATCTTGTTGTTCTTGTCGGGCGTAGGCATGAGCGTTCCTCGGCCGTCGCCGTGGCGACAGCCCGGATGAAGGGCAGGGTGGGCCCGCGCCGTGCGCGGGCGGTGGGTCAGACCACGCGGACGCTGAGTTCGCCGAGGCCGTCGATGGCGCCGAGCATCCGCTCGCCGCGCTCGACCGCGCCGACGCCTTCCGGGGTGCCGGTGAAGACCAGGTCGCCGGGGCGCAGCTCGAAGAAGCGCGACAGGTAGCTGACGGTTTCCGCCACCGACCAGATCAACTGGTCGATGTCGCTGCGCTGGCGATCCTCGCCGTCGACCTGGAGGCTGATGGCGGCGTGGCGCGGATGGCCGACCTGGCTGGCAGGGTAGAGCGGGCCGATCGGCGCCGAGCGGTCGAAGGCCTTGCCGATCTCCCAGGGCCGGCCCATCTCGCGCATGCGTATCTGCAGGTCGCGGCGGGTCATGTCCAGGCCCACCGCGTAGCCCCAGACGTGTTCCTCGGCCTGCTCCAGGGGGATGTCGCAGCCGCCCTTGCCGATCGCCGCCACCAGTTCGATCTCGTAGTGGTAGTTGCCGGTCTGGCTCGGGTAGGCCAGCTCCAGGGTGCTGCCGGCGGCGACCGGGACCACCGCGTCGGCCGGCTTGCAGAAGAAGAACGGCGGCTCGCGCTCGGGATCGAAGCCCATTTCCCGGGCGTGGGCGGCGTAGTTGCGGCCGACGCAGTAGACCCGCCGCACCGGGAAGGTCTGGTCGCTGCCATGGATGGTGAGGCTGACGGGCGCTTCGGGCGCGAAGAGATGGCTCATGGGACGGGTCCTTCAGTGGGCGAGGGGTTCGCGGGATTCGCGGAGGATGCCGAGCGCCTGCTGCACAGGGCGGTCGGAGAAACTGAACAGCACGCAGTCGGTGGCGCCGGCTTCCAGGCGCAGCTCGGCCCAGGAGGGCACGACGAACAGATCCTTGGCCTCGAAGGCGAAGCGCCGGCCGCCGATCTGCGCCACGCCGCTGCCTTCCACCACCGAATAGACGCTGGCGTCGGTGCTGCGCGCGGGCTGCCCGAGGAAGCCGGCCGGCAGCAGTTGCAGGCAGGTGGCGATGGTCGGCATGGCCCAGCCGCCGGTGGCCGGGTTGACGTAGCGCAGCTTGTGGCCTTCCCAGGGATCGGGCCGTTCGAGGCGCGCCAGGCGCTCGAGGGCCTCGCGGCTGCGCGCGTAGGGGTAGCTGAACAGCGGCGAGGTCGGCGTCGTCGGCTGGTGGCGCAGCGGCAGCATGTTGCTGCCGTAGCGGGCGAGGCTGTCGCCTTCGCCACGTCGCAACGGCTGCACCGGTTCGCCGTAGCTCTCGGCGAAGGTGGCGCCGAAGAAACGCAGCATCGGGATGTCCAGGCCGTCCAGCCAGACCACCGGCTCGCCGCCTTCCGCGGCGGGGCGGTTGCCGTGGTCGTGCCAGGTCCAGGACGGAGTGATGATGAAGTCGCCCGGCTCCATGCGGGTGCGTTCGCCGTCCACCGAGGTGTAGGCGCCGTAGCCCTCGACGACGAAGCGCAGGGCCGACTGGGTGTGCCGGTGGCTGGGAGCGATCTCGCCCGGCAGGATCAGTTGCAGGCCGGCGTAGAGGCTCGGGGTGATCGCCGACTGGCCGGGAAGGTCCGGGTTCTCCAGCACCAGCACGCGGCGCACCGCTTCCTCGGCGCTGATCAGGTCGCCTGCCTCGAGCAGGAACGGGCGCAGTTCGCGATAGCGCCACAGCGCCGCCTGGCAGCCGCCGGCGGGTTGCGCCGGGACCAGGCTGTGCAGGGCTTCCCAGAGCGGGGTGAGGTGCTGCTGGCGGATGCGTCGATAGAAGTCGGCGCGCTTCTCGGTGGAATTGTCGTTATGCATACCGATGAATCTCCGGCGGGAGGAGGCGGGGCCGCCTCGGTCTGGTAGTCATTATTCGAGGTGAAGGCATAACCGAATAATGATATTTAGACATCGACCTATACGTATTCGAGGATGGCTTGCGATGGACTGGACCCGCCGCCTGCGCCTGCAACACCTGCAACTGCTGGTCAGCCTGATGGAGACCGGCAACCTCAGCGGCACCGCCCGGGCCGCACACACCACCCAACCGGGCCTGTCGAAGTGGCTCAAGGAACTGGAGGAGGACGTCGGCGCGCCGCTGTTCGAGCGTCACGCCCGTGGCCTGCGCCCGACGCCCTACGGCATGACCCTGTTCAACCACGCCCAGCGCGTGCTCACCGAGATGGAGCGGGCGCGGCAGAACCTCGAGGCGATGCGCAGCGGCAGCGGCAGCCGGGTACTCCTCGGCACGTCGCCGGCCTCCGCGCCGAGCCTGGTGCCGCGCGCATTGCGGGCGTTCCTCGGACGCTACCCCGGGGCCCAGGTGGAACTGCTCGAAGGCACCATGAACGGCCTTCTCGAGCGGCTGGAGAAACGCCAGCTCGATGTGGTGGTGGGGCGCCTGGACAACTATGCGCCGCGCGCCAGCCTGCGCTGCGAGGTGCTCTACAGCGAGGCGATCGTGGTGATGGCGCGCCCCGGTCACCCCCTGGCCCAGGCCGCCGCGCTGGACTGGGAAGACGTGCGGCGCTACGACTGGATCGTCTGGCCGCCCGGCTCGCCGATCCGCAGCAAGCTCGACATGGCCCTGACCCAGGGCGGCCGGCAGCCGCCGGCCTACCGCCTGGAGTCATCGTCGATGCTGGCCAACATCGAATTGTTGCGTGGCAGCGACATGCTATCCATCGGCTCGGCGCGGGTGGTCGAGCACCTCGCCGGGCTCGGCCTGGTGGCCAGGCTGGCGCTGGAGATTCCCGGCGAGGGCGCGGTGGGCATGTGCTGGCGCGACGAACCGCATCGCGACCGCGCCAGCGAAGACCTGCTGGCCTGCCTGCGCGAAGGCGCGGCGGCCGAGTAGGGCGCCGGCCGGCGGGTGCTATTGCAAAAAGGCCGCGGCTTCTCGACAATGCGATTCATTATCATTCATGTGTCGCCCCGACTTTCCCATGTCCGCCCCGATCCTTCTCAGCGCCCACCATCGCGCCATGCATGCGCTGTACAGCGAGCACCATGGCTGGTTGCAGAACTGGTTGCGCGGCAAGCTGGGCTGCGCGGCGGACGCGGCGGACCTGGCCCAGGACACCTTCCTGCGCATCCTGCTCAAGCGCGAACTGCGCGAGATCGGCATGCCGCGCGCGTTCCTGCGGACCATCGCCCGCGGCCTGGTGATCGACCACTGGCGTCGCGAGGAACTGCAGCGCGCCTACCTCGAAAGCATCGCCCACCTGCCCGAGGCACAGGCGCCGTCGCCCGAGGCGCGGGAACTGGTGCTGGAACTGCTGGAGGAAATCTCGCGGATGCTCGACGGGCTCAAGCCGAAGGTCCGCACCGCCTTCCTCCTGGCCCAGTGCGAAGACCTCAGCCACCGGCAGATCGCCGAACGCATGGGGGTTTCCCAGCGTAGCGTCGAGCGCTACGTGGCCGAGGCGCTGTACCACTGCTACCTGCTGCGCTACGGCGAATGAGCGGAGCCGTGGACGGGACGCGCGGTAGGGTCGACGAAGCGGTGGTCAGGCAGGCCATCCACTGGCTGGTCCGCCTGCGCTCGCAGCCGGCCGACGATCGCCTGCAGCGCGCCTGCGCGGCCTGGCGCGCGGAGCACGGCGAGCACGAGCGGGCCTGGCAGCAGGTCAGCGCGCTCAACGAAGAACTGCACGGACGCTTCAAGGCGCTGCCCGGCGGGGTCGCCTACGGCACCCTGGACAGCAGCGCGCAGCGCCTGCAGCGGCGCCAGGCGCTGAAACTGCTGTCGCTGCTGGTGGCTGGCGGCGCTGTGGCCTGGGTCGGTCGCGACAGCCTGCCCTGGCAGCGCCTGAGCGCCGACTACAGCACCGCCACCGGCGAGCGACGCAGTATCGAGCTGGTCGACGGCACCCGCCTGCAACTGAACACCGACAGCGCGGTCGACGTGCGCTACGACGCCGGCCAGCGCCTGATCCTCCTCGCCCGCGGCGAGATCTTCCTCGCCAGCGGCGCCGATACGCAATCGCCCACGCACAGGCCGCTGCGGGTACGTACCGCGCAAGGGCTGTTCGAGGCCCTCGGCACCCGTTTCAACGTACGCCTGCAAGATGCCGCCACCTGTCTCAGCGTCAGCGAGGGTTCGGTGCGCATCGATGCCTTCGGCGCGCGTCCGCTGCAGGCTCCGGTGGCCGAGGCGGGGCAGAGCTATCGGATCGCCGCCGACGGCGTGCGGCGCCTCGAACGGCCGCAGATGGACGCCGTGGCCTGGGCCGATGGCCTGATCGTCACCCGCGACATGCGCCTGGCCGACTTCCTCGCCGAGGTCAGCCGCTACCGCAACGGCTACCTCGGCTGCGCCGCGGAGGTCGCCGACCTGCGCCTGTCCGGGGTCTACCGCCTGGACGACACCGACAAGCTGTTGCAGGTGCTCGCGCGGACCCTGCCGGTGCGCCTGCAGCGGCATACCCGCTGGTGGGTGAGGGTGGTCGCCGCCTGAGTCGCGCCGGCGGCCGCGTGGACGCTTGCTTCCGCCCGGAGCGAAACGCACTGAAAATTATTTTCATTATTTTTGTCGGCTTTCCGCGACTGGTCCGGCTTTATCGATTGAACACCCTTCAACGACTCCAACGGATCCCGTTCATGACCGCCACCGCCGTCGTCCTCCGCAATGCCCCGTCGTCCCTCGATTTCCCCCGCGCCTCGCGCCTGAGCCGTTCGGTGCGCGCGGCCCTGCTGTCGCTGGCCATGGCGGCCGGCGCGGCGCCGCTCTGCGCCTCGGCCGCCGAAGCGGCGGCGGAACAGGCGCGGCCCTATGCGATCCCCGCCGGACAGTTGGGTGACGTGCTCAACCGCTTCGCCCGCGAAGCCGGCATCACCCTCTCGGCCACTCCGGCGCAGACCGGTGGCTACAGCTCCCAGGGGTTGCGCGGCAGTTTCACCGTGCAGCAGGGCCTGGCCCGGCTGCTCGCCGACACCCCGCTGGAAGCGGAAGACCAGGGCGACGGCAGCTTCGTCTTGCGCGAGGCGCCGGCAAAGGACGGCGACGTGCTGAACATGCAGGCGGTGGAAGTCTTCGCCCTCGGCAACAACCTGGGCAGCACCGATGGCTACCTGGCCACCCATAGCCAGATCGCCACCAAGACCAGCAAGCCGCTGCTGGAAACCAGCCAGACCGTCTCGGTGATCACCCGCGAGCAGATCGACGACACCGCCTCCAAGACCGTGCAGCAGGCGATGCGCTATACCCCCGGCATCTTCACCGGCCAGGTCGGCGCCTCCAACCGCTACGACTACGTGGTGATGCGCGGCTTCGCCGACAACAGCGTGGACAACATCTACCTCGACGGCCTCAAGGCCATGGGCGACAGCGGTACCTTCAGCTCGATGCAGGTCGACCCGTACTTCCTCGAACGCATCGATGTGCTCAAGGGCCCGTCCTCGGTGCTCTACGGCCGTAGCCTGCCGGGCGGCCTGGTGGCGCTGACCAGCAAGAAGCCGTTGTACGAGGACTACCGCCAGATCACCGGCAGCATCGGCAACATGGGCCAGAAGGAGATGGGCTTCGATTTCAGCGGGCCGCTCGACGAGGAGAAGCGCATCGCCTACCGCCTGGTCGGTCTCGGCAAGGGCTCGGACACCCAGTTCGATCACGTCAAGGAGGAGCGCTACGCCATCGCCCCGACCCTGGCCATCGACTTCAGCGATGACACCACCCTGACCCTGCAAGGCTACCTGCAACACGATCCCAACGGGGGCTACCACGGCGGCGTACCGGCCGACGGCACCCTGTCGCACCACAACGGCCGGCACATCTCCCGCGAGTTCTTCGATGGCGAGCCGAGCAAGGACGACTTCGACCGCACCCAGCGGATGTTCGGCTACCAGCTGGAGCACCGCATCGACGACGTCTGGTCGGCGCGGCAGAACTTCCGCTACCTGGACTCCGACGTCGACCTGTCGCAGGTCTACGCCTACGGCTGGAGCGCCAGCGAGCCGAACAAGCTGAACCGCTACTTCAGCGGCGCCCGCGAGCACCTGCAGGCGTATATCGTCGACAACATGCTGCAGGCCGAATTCGCCACCGGCGCGGCGCGCCACACCCTGCTCACCGGCCTCGACTATCAGCGCCGGCGCACTGTGGTCGACTGGCGTTCCGGCTCGGCCTCGGCGCTGGACGCGTTCAACCCGATCTACGGCGACGACGCCATCAGCTATTTCCCGGACGACAACCACACCCGCCGCCTGGAGCAGACCGGCGTCTACCTCCAGGACCTGATCGACATCGACCAGTGGCGCTTCTCGCTCGGCCTGCGCCAGGACTGGGTCAGCGTCACCGACAAGAACCGCAGCACCGGCAGCAAGGCCGACGACGACTGGGAGAAATTCACCGGGCGGATCGGCGCGCTGTACCTGTTCGACAACGGCCTGGCGCCCTACGTCAGCTACTCCGAGTCGTTCAACCCGAACGCCTATTCAGACGCCTCCGGCACGCCCCTGGCGCCCACCGAGGGCAAGCAGTGGGAACTCGGCCTGAAGTTCCAGGCGCCGGGCAGCAACAGCTTCTACACCGCCTCGCTGTTCCATATCACCCAGGAAAACGTCGCCTCCAAGGAGCCCCAGGACAACTTCTACACCTCGGTCGGCGAAGTGCGCTCCCAGGGGCTCGAACTGGAGGCCCATACCCAGCTCAGCGACAACCTGAAGCTGCTCGGCAGCTACACCTACACCGACATCACCTACACCAAGTCGCTGGACGGCAACCAGGGCCATACGCCGAACCAGGCGCCCAAGCACATGGCTTCGCTGTGGGCCGACTATGCCTTCGACGCCGGCCCGCTCAGCGGTCTGAGCATCGGCGGCGGCGCGCGCTACGTCGGCGAGACCTGGGCGGACAAGGAAAACACCTTGCGGGTGCCGGACTACACCCTGGTCGACGCGCGGATCGGCTACGACCTCGGCAAGCTCGGCCTGAAAGGCCTGGACGTCAGCCTCAATGCCAACAACCTGCTGGACAAGGACTACGTGGCGTCCTGCTACAGCCTGGACTTCTGCTACTTCGGCGAGAAGCGCAACGTGACCGCGACGGTGAACTACCAGTTCTGACCGTCCACCCGGGCCCCGGCGCCAGCGCCGCGGTACCGGCCAAGCAGCCCGGCGCGCAACGTACGCGCCGGGCATTCGCCGGCGTCGCCGGCCGTACCCTGGTTACCTGGAGCCCCCATGCGCCCCGTCCTGGTCCTGCTGCACCGCTATGTCGGTCTGGCTACCGCGCTGTTCCTTTTCCTCGCCGGTCTCACCGGCAGCCTGCTGGCCTTCCATCATGAAATCGACGAATGGCTGAACCCCGGCTTCTACGCCGTGGGCGAGGGCGGCGAGCGCCTTTCCCCGGGCAGCCTGGTGCAACGCGTCGAGTCACGCTATCCGCGACAACTGGTGTGGTACATGGAGTATCCCGAGGCGGGCGGGCATCCGGCGTTGCTCGCCACCGTGCCGCGCGAGGCCGGCGCCAAGGTCGAGCACGACGTGTTCTACCTCGACCCGGTCAGCGGCGAGGAAGTCGGCAAGCGCCTCTGGGCGGCCTGTTGCTTCCAGCCGGCGAACCTGGTTCCCTGGGTCCTGGAGTTCCACCACAACCTGACCCTGCCGGGGAACTGGGGCCTGTACCTGATGGGCGGGGTGGCGATGTTCTGGTTCCTCGACTGCTTCGTCGGCGCCTGGCTGACCCTGCCGCGCGGCCGGCCGTTCTGGAGCAAGTGGGCCACCGCCTGGAAGATCAAGCGCGGCAACGCCTACCGCTTCAACTTCGACCTGCATCGCGCCGGCGGCCTCTGGCTCTGGCTGCTGCTGGCACCGGTGGCGCTGAGCAGCGTCGCCCTGAACCTGCCGAGCCAGGTGTTCAAGCCGCTGGTATCGCTGTTCTCGCCGATCGAACCGAGCGTCTACGAGGCGCGCGGGCGGCTGCCCAGGGAACAACTGGGGGAGACCCGCCTGGACTACGACCGCACCTTCCAGTTGGCCAGCGCCGAAGCGGCGCGGCTGGGCATCGCCGAGCCGATCGGCGAGCTGTACTACAGCTTCGAATACAACTTCTTCGGCGCCGGCTTCGGCGACCACGACGACCCCATGGGCAAGTCCTGGCTGTTCTTCCACGGCAGCGACGGCCGCCTGCTCGGCCAGGAAGTCGCCGGGCAGGGCAGTTGGGGAGAGCGTTTCTACCGCTTGCAGTACCCGATCCACGGCGGGCGCATCGCCGGCCTGCCGGGACGCATCGCCATCGCCGCCCTCGGCCTGGCCATCGCCGGGCTGTCGCTGACCGGTGTCTACATCTGGTGGCGCAAGCGCCGGGCGCGCCACTGGAACGGCCGCTAGACGGCTGTTAGTCTGGCTGCCTCCCACACCACCAGAGGATGGACGAATGAACGCAAGGATCGCCGCATTGGGACTGCTCCTGCCCCTGGCCGCCGGCAGCGCCGTGGCCGCGGAGGAGGGCAGCTCGGTCAAGGACGCGGCCAAGGCCGCGGTGTCCTCGGCCATCGAGACCGGCAAGAACCTCCTCGGCGGGGTCAGCGAGGGCATCACCAGCGGCCGCCAGTCGGCCCAAGGCGCTGATGGCGCCAAGGTGGTCTCCGACAACGCCGGCTTCGCCGAGATCGGCCAGGTCGAAGTGCTCAAGACCGAGCCGCGCGACCAGCAACTGGCCGTCACCCTCGGCTTCAAGAACGACGGCGACGCCACCGTGCGCCTGATCAACCTGACCCAGACCGGCGCGCTGCTGGTGATCGACAACGACGGCTACTCCAACGCCCTGGTCGCCCTCGCCAACCCCGACGATGTCACCGTCCCGGCCAAGGCCGGCATCCGCCAGACCTTCGTCTTCGAAGGCGGCGCGGAAGGGATCAAGGCGGTGCGCCTGTGGGGCAAGGACCTGCCGGTGAAGTGAGAGGCGCGTCGCGCCTCCATCCCTTTCCTGGCCAGCGCTGCCGTAGGGTGAATAACGCCAAAGGCGTTATCCGCCGATACCCCGCTACATTGGCGGATAACCGCGGTGCGGTTATTCGCCCTACTTCCTTCCCGCGTTACCTGTCTTCTATAACAACAGACTGTGCTCCTTCGAATCCACTTAACCAATGTGGTTCATCAAGAGCATACTCGGTAACAGTAAAACCGTTAGGGGATTCTTTGAATCCTGGAAGTTCTAGATATTTGGAAATTTCTGAGTTTGCCTTGGTCTTTGTACGGAATATTCCTAGAATCTTATAACTTTCGCTCTCGGAGTTTCCGTATGTGTGGTGAAGTATGAATACGCTGCTCATCGTATCTCCGTTTTCCCAAAAATTGAGTTATTTTGATCTGTCAAGAAAGGCAAAGGGGCGAGAAAATAAATATATTTATTTTCTCTTTATAGTATAGAGTTTTCCTCTGTCTCTGGAGTTCTTTGTGTCTGGCTTTAGTTGGTGCTTGGGTAGCCATTTATTTCTACGGAAAGTTTCATTTCATGGATTTTATTGATCATTTTTTTTGAAAGGTGGAAAGGAAATATGACAGTTTCATCTGTATTGTAGTAAATTGCGATTCTAAAGATTAGGTTGCTAATTTCTTCCTCATTAGTCATGAAGGTCAAGCCCTTAAGGAAGGAGTAAGCATTATTTTCAAAATCCAACCAGTTAGAGAAGCTGAAGTCATCCGTGGATACTGAGATAGTGCTATTTTTCTTGTTTTTGAATGTGTGTCGGATGGGTAGGCTTGTGATAAATGAAGAAAGGTCAAATTTTAGGCTAGGGTTGGCAGTTATCTCTAATGTGCATTCAAATGACATTTTTTCTCTGAATTCGTGAATAAAAGTGCAGATTTATTTTATCTACTCTAAACTTTCTGAGCATGGAGGCATCCTGCGCAGATGCCGTAAGGGGACTTTCCGATGCCTAGGCAGGAGCGAGTGGTTTAGCGAATTATTCGCTTTGAGTGGTTTAGCGTGGGCAGTCGCTGAAATTATAG
The DNA here is from genome assembly GCF_021213715.1 of Pseudomonas sp. CP-1. NCBI lineage: Bacteria > Pseudomonadati > Pseudomonadota > Gammaproteobacteria > Pseudomonadales > Pseudomonadaceae > Pseudomonas > Pseudomonas sp. CP-1. The sequence continues at coordinate 17,836 of NZ_JAJQKY010000031.1, read as the reverse complement.
TGGTAAAAATAAATCTGCCCCTCTTTCCTCGTAGTTAATTTTTCTATTTGTCGCGGCTACTTAAGAGAGTCGTCTGATATAGATTAGCTGCAATTAGGGTTGCGTTATTTTTTTTGAGTCATGCAGAGCCTGAATAGTGTCGCAACTTTATAGTAACGAAGGGGGCGTGTTCTTTGATGAGGATGTTGGCTGCTTCGCAAATTGCGTGAGCTTTCTCAATCTCTTTTGGCGGTATTAATATTTCTTGAGAGATTGAAGTCTCCATTTTAAGTATAGAGAAGTATCCGTTTATATCGCATACATCCAGACCCAGTTCGGTCCAGCTGGCTATGCTGGCCTGAGTTGAGTTGAAATCACGAAATCGAGAGAGCTTTAGTGCGTCAATTACTTCGCTGTATACTTCCATTGATAGTAGAACAGAGCCATTCCCTTCTGCCTTGATAAGGCCTTGAAGCTCCGCTAGTTGTTCTTGCGTATCTATCTGGATTAGCTGTAACTCGTTTTCTTGAAGTTTTAGACTATTAAGTGCCCTCTCATAAAGTTGAGTGTCTTGCGGCCAGGCTGTGGCGTCGGCTGAAATATTATCAAGACTTTCGGGGAGCCTAATATCGAACCCGATGCATTTGAACTCCATAGCTTAACCTCCGTTTTGACTAGTCCAACTTGAGTACGATGAGCAGGACGAAAGTCCGCTGGGTTGTACGGGGTGAGTGTCTGCCAGTCCTCTTTTTTTATTCCAGAAGCACCCATTAGGGGATTTGTTCATTTGCCATATATGGTAATGGGGATCCATCCCTTTGTGTTTGTGGCCAGTATTGTACTCATAACACTGTGTGCCTGCCGGTGGATCACATTCGTCTTCTGGGCAAAAAGCGTTTCCTGCAGCATTCCCTGCCAAACCACCGCCAATAGCTCCAATTGCACCACCTGCGGATGCACCAGCAACACCGCCGGAAATCGTCCCACCTATAGGCAATACCAGCGTACCTCCTGCCCCCCCTGCTAATCCACCGACCACAGTACCTACATAACCACCCGTCACTGTACCTACGGTAATGCATGCAGCTAAACAGATTTGATCGGGGACTGTTCCTCGCCAATCTGTTTGATTGATCGGATTTGCATTCACATAACCATAAGTGTTGATTCCTCCCTCCAACCCAATCGGATCACTCTCCACATACCGCCCAGTCTCCGGATCATAGTCGCGGAAGTAGTTGTAGTGCAGCCCGCTCTCCGCATCGTAGTACTGCCCGGGGAAGCGCAGGTTGACCTGGGTGCTGCCCTGGCTCAGCGCTTCGCCGCGGCCGAAGGCGTCGGACTGCCACTGCCAGGCGATCTGGCCGCTGGCGTCGGTGGCCAGGCGCGGGGTGTCGAGGTGGTCGCCATGGAGGTAGAGCAGGGTCGGGTTGCCGACCTTGCCCTGGGCGTCGTAGTCGGCGTCGATGGTGGCCAGCGGCAGGCTGTCCAGCCACAGGTAGTACTGGGCTCGCAGTTTCCGGCCGCTGCCGTCGTGTTCGGCTTCGCCGAGCAACTGGCCGTCGGGACCGTAGAGGTAGGTGGTGACGCTCTCGGGGGTGAGCTTGACGATGCGCTGGCCGAGGGCGTTGTAGCGGTATTCGGCGACCTGCTGGCCGTCGAGGCTGACGCTTTGCAGGCGGCCCTGGGCGTCGTAGGCCAGTTTGCGCGCGGCGCGGTCCTGGGTGAGGTTGCCGGCGGCGTCGCTGGTCACCGCTTGCGCGCCGATGGCGGTCAATCGGTTGCTGTCGGGCGCGTACTGGTAGTCCTGGCTGCTGGCGGTGCCGCCTGAGGCGGGGTTGTCGCTGCGTTGGGTGCGGTTGCCGACCGCGTCGTAGGCATAGCTGCGCCCGCCCTGGACGCCGCGTTCCTCGGTCAGGCGGTCCAGCGGGTCGTACTGGTAGTCCAGGGCGCCCCAGAGGCTGTGGCGGTGCTGCTGGATATTGCCATTGGCATCGTGCTGGTAGTCGCTCTGCCAGGGGCCGACCTTCTGCCGCAGCAGTTGGTAGTCCTGGTCGTACTCGCGGCTGAGGGCGATGCCGTTGCCCCAGGTCAGGCGCTGCAGCGGGCCGAAGGGCAGGTAGGCGATCTGCCCGACCAGGGTGCTCGGCGCCTTGTCGCCCACTGCCAGGGTCACGCTGGCGACCTGGCCGCCGGCATTGCGCGGGTAGCCGATGGCGAGGCCGGAGGGGTAGCCGATCTCCAGCAGTTGGTTGGCCGCGTCGTAGCGGTAGGTCACGCGGTCGAGCAGGGTCTGCTGGTCGAGGCGGATGCTGCGCACCTGCTCGACCAGGTTGCCGCGCTCGTCGTAGCGGTACACCAGGCTGTCGCGAGCGCCATCGATGGCGCCCAGGCGGCCGATGCCCTTGTTGCCGTCGGCGGTGAGGTCGTAGCGGTACTGTACGTCGAGGCTCGGGTCGCTCGGCGAGCGGCGCTCGACCAGCCGATTGAGGGCGTCGTAGCGATACTCGGTGACCGCACCGCGAGCGTCGGTGCGGCGGATGACGTTGCCGGCGGCGTCGTGCTCGAAGGTGGTGGTGCCGCTGTCCGGGCTGACCAGTCGGGTCAGGTTGCCGAGGCCATCGTATTCGTAGCGGGTGGTGACGCCGCGCGGGTCCTTGACCTCGGTGAGGTTGTCCTGGGCGTCGTAGGCGAGTTGGGTCTTGCCGCCGAGGGGATCGCTCTGGCCGACCAGCCGGTCGAGGGCATCGAAGGCCTGGCTGTGGGCGAACTGGCGCGGGTTGGTTTCGCCGACCGGATTGTCGTTGAGGTCGTAGGCGAAGCTGCGTGTCTGGCCGCCGGCGCCGACCGCGCGGAGCAGCCGGCCAAGCTCGTCGTAGGCCCATTGCTGCTGGCGCACCAGGCTGCCGCTGGCGTCCTTGATGCGCTGGGCGGTGCGATTGCCCTTGGTGTCGACGTCGTATTCGAGGCGTTCGCCGAGGTTGTTGCCGATCGCTACCAGGCGCCGTGCGTCGTCGTATTCGTAGCTCAGCCAGCTGCCGTCGCCACGGGTGACGCGGGTGATCTGGCCGACCGCGTCATAGTCGAAGCGGGTGGTGCTGCCGGCGGTGCTGACGGAGGCCAGCCAGCCGTCGACACCGGTGTAGGCGAGGCTGCTGGTGACGCCGTTGGCATCGGTGATGCTGCCGGGCTTGCCGCGCTCGTCATAGTCGCCGAGGCGGGTGACCTGGCCGAGGGCGTTGGTCACCTGGGTCAGGTTGCCGCGACTGTCGTAGGCATAGAGGGTGACGTCCTGCACATCGGTGCGCGGACCGTCGGCGCGCTCGATCAGGCCGAGGGCGTTGTAGCTGTAGCTCCAGGCGCGCTCGGCCGCCTGCGCGGGCAGGGCGAGGGCGCAGGCCAGGGCGAGGGCGCCGAGGCGGGGGAAGTATGGGGGGATGCGCATGGGTGTCGTCCTTGTCAGCGGGTGGTGACGGTCTCGCCGGTCTTGCGTCCCTCGGCGTCGTACTGGTAGCGGGTGATCCGGCCGGGCTCGCTGACCTGCACCGGGAGGAACAGGGTCGGGTGCCAGTCGGTTGTGATGGTGCGCGCCTGCGCAGTGCCGGCGGCCTCGGTGCGCGAGGTCTCCAGGCCACGGGCGTTGTACTGGTAGGTGGTCAGGTTGCCGTTGTTGTCGCGTTTGCTGCTGAGCAGTCCGCGTTCGTCGTAGGTGAAGGTGGAATTGCTGCTGGGGCAGTTGGGAGAGGGTTCGCCTTCGATGGCGACGATGCGCTTGATGCCCTGGATCACCTGGAAGCGGTAGGTGGCCTGCTTGCCGTATTCGTTGGTGACGGTGGTGGAGCCGTCATCGTTGTAGGCGAGGGTGACCTTTTCGGCGCCGTTGGCGTGTTCGCTGGAGATGGCGCGGCCTTGGTTGTCGTAGGTCCAGGTGGCGTAACGCGTGCCTTGTTCGTCGATGATTCCAACCATTAACCCGGCATTGCCACTGTCAGCATAGAGATACTTCCGGGTGCGGTTGAGTCCTTGGGACGTGGTTTTCTTCGAAACCAGCCTGGCGCCCCCGTCATATAGATATTCCACTTTCAGGGAACCGTTGTAATCGACGAGGTAGGGTTGTTTCGTTGCGTTCCAGGAAACGGTTAGGGTGTTTCCGAACCCATCTTTAGCCTTGGTGGTGGAGAGGTTCGGATAGGTTATCGTGATGACCTGCCCCCTGACTTTCCTCTGGATAAGCCGGCCCTGGACATCGAAAAGTGAGCTGGTTCCGTCCCTGTAGTCATACCTCCAGCCTGCCTGGTCTTTTGAAAGTGTACCCGTCGTTGCGTCGGACGATATTGCGCCGTCAGTCAGCCTGAATAGTTCCTGGCGACCATCGGGTAGAGATAGGGAAATATTTTCGCCTACTATTTTTAAGCCTTCCTGGAAGGTGTTCGTCCACATTCCGGTAATGCTGTTGTAGTATCTCTCGAACTGGAGAGGGGAGTGCGACGGATCTATATCGGTTTCACGTTGAAATTTATTGCCGATACTGGCATTTATAGGGTTTCCCTGGAAAGATGAGGGGCCTTGGCATCCGTTTTCGTTGGGGATTCCCGCGTTCTTTCGATCGGAGACGTCAGTGGGGCACTCGTACCGGCCATTGAAAAGGTTGTATGGGCAGCCAGTTGGAGGAGCCTGAGTAACGTTTACAGCCGTGCCGGAGGCCCCCCACCAGTTAGGATTTCCGTAGGTAGCAGTGCCGGATGTAGCTGCTAGCGGAGACTTTCTGAATATGCTGATGCTGCAAAAAAATGAATTGTATCGGGCATCTATAAGTGTTTTTCTGCTGATGTACCCTAGAACTACGTGACCACCCTTCAGATTGCTATCTATATAGTACCTGTCGCTGGCCGCGCAAGCGGCTTCGAGCGAGGGTTGTCGCCTATCTGGATATGGCACGTGTCCAGGTTGTCCAGGGGCTGGTCCTGAAACTGAAAGCTCCCAGCCTTCCTCCGCATGCACTACGGCGATGAATGTATTTAACAGGAGAAAAGCGAGAGCTTTGTACATTTCCATTCCTTGAAGTCTATTTGCACTGCTGATTATCAACGAGACTCAGCATCACTATAGATTGAACACCAGATGAACATCCTCCGGCTCCAACCGATACAACTCCTCATCCGGCTCCATGCACAGCCGGCATCCGAGTCTCGTATAAAAATCCACCGTGTTCTGCGACGGCGTAGCCGAAACGTAGAGCGCGCTGGCGCCGAGGTGGCGGGCCTGGGTGGCGGCGAGGTGGAAGAGGTGGGCGCCGAGGCCGCGGCGGCGGTAGGCGTGGCTGAGGTGGAGGAACTTCAGTTGCAGCCAGTCGCGCTCGGGGCCGAGGCGGCGCGGGTCGAGGACTACCGCGCCGATCAGGCGGCCCTGGTCGAACAGGCCGAGGAACCAGCCGCCGCGGTCGAAGCAGTCGAGCAGGATCGGCGTGTAGTGCTCGGCCTCGCCCTCCGGCCAGCCGCGCATGTCGTAGAACTCGGGGCGCAGCACCAGTTGGCCGGCCTCGACGGAATACAGGTGCTCGATCACTTCGCTGCGGTCGATCTCCCAGACCAGGGGGATTTCGTCGCGGCGCAGCAGGCGTTCTTCGGTCATCGTGGTTTCCTTGCGCTGAGGCCGTACATCAGCGGCAGGCGCGGACGATCGGCGGGCGGCAGCATGCGTCCGCCGCCGCCGTCGCGCATGCCGTCGAAGCCGGCCCAGCCGTTGGCGTAGGGGTATTCCTCCAGCCGTTCGAGTTGCAGGCCGGCGCCGAGCAGGGCGCCGATCACATCGGCCAGGCCCCACTGGAACTCGTAGCTGGGATGAGGGTTGCTGAAGTTCTCGACGCCGGCGCGGTAGCCGGAGGGCGCCAGGCTGGCGCCGGACTCGGCGACGTAGTCGCTGACGCCGCTCTCGGCGATCGGCTCGCGGCTGAAGTAGTCGTAGGCCGGTTGCCAGTGTGGGTCGAAGTACAGGGCGAAAGGGTGGAACTCCACCAGGACGAAGCGCCCGCCGGGAACCAGTACCTGGGCGATGCCGTCGGCCCAGCGCTTGAGGTCGGAGAGCCAGACCAGCGTGCCGTAGGAGGCGAAGACCCGTTCGAAGCGTTCGCCGCGAGTGGCGGCGACGGGCAGCCAGCGGAGGATGTCGTCGCGCTGGAAGTCGGCGGCGATGCCGCTGTCGCGGGACAGCTGGCGGGCGAAGTCGATGGCGCTGTCGGCGATGTCGACCCCGGTGACGCGGGCGCCAAGGCGCGCCAGGCTCAGGCTGTCCTGTCCGGCGTTGCATTGCAGATGCAGCAGGCGCAGGCCGTCGAGATGGCCGAGCAGTTGCAGCTCCTCGGGATAGAGCGTGGAACCGCCATTGCGGAAGAAGGCGGCCTGGTCGGCCTTGTGGCTGTTGTGCGCCCGGGTGGCGGCGTTCCACGACAGCCGGTTGGCCTCGTGCAGGTCGGATCGCATGGTTCGACTCCTTCCCTGGAGTGCGCCACCGCGCGGATGGCGGGTCCGGGGGATTACATGTCCTTGATGCTGCGCACCTGGTCCTTGTTGACGCGGGTGCGCTTGCCGTCCAGTTGCTCCAGTTCGTAGAAGCCGGAACTACGATCATAGCGCGGGGTATCCACCGCCTGGATCTCGCGGCCATCGTTGAGGGTGACGATGGTCGGGGTGGAGCAGCCGGCCAGGACGGCGAATGCGGACGAGAGCAACAGGGCGGGCAGCAGACGGGAGGTCATCGGAATTTTCCTTCGGACGGTTTTCGAGGCGGCGGATTCTACTCCAGTCGCGGCGCAACCGCTCTAGCCTGGATCACAGCGGCAAATTTCCGCTGCGATCGTACGTCTCTTCCGGTGAGCCGCCCGGATGGCGGCGCCTCTTCGAAGGGAGATTCCATGTCTGCCGTTTCCACCTCGTTGTTGCTTTTCCTCAACCTGCTGACCCCGGCCCAGGCCGCCCAGCCCGTGCCGCTGGCCGATGGCCGCATCGAGATCGCTGCCGGCGAGAGCCGCCAGCGCTACCTCGACCTTGCCCCCGGCGAGTTGCAGTTGCTCGACCTGGAGGTCGACCGCGGCCGCGTCCGCCTGCGCGCCACCACGCCCGACGGCAAGGCGTTGCGCGCGACGGAGCTGGCCGGACGCCAGTCGCTCGGTCTGCAGGCCGGCGAGCGCCAGGGCCTGCGCCTGACCTTCAGCGCCGACGAAGACACCGCACTGACCCTGATCCCCACCCAGCGCCTCACCCCGCAGACCCCGGCGCTTGATTCGCCGGCGCCGCAGAGCCCGACCCTGCAACGCCTGCAGGCGGAGCTTGCGGAAAAGCGCCCCGGCGCGCTGAAGGCGTTCTGGAAGCAGGTAGCGAAGCAGGGCACGCCGCTGGTGGAGCCGCTGGATGCCGAACGTGTGCTGGTCACCTTCCTCTGGCGCCAGCAGCGTCCCGGCGACGTGCGCCTGCTGTGGCCGACCCCGGAGGTCAACACCCGCCGCTTCGAGGCCCTGGCCGGCAGCGACGCACGCTATCTGAGCCTGCCGCTGCGCCGCGACGCGCGGGTTTCCTACCAGCTCAGCGCCGACCTGCCGGACCTGCAACAGGCCGATCGCGGCACCTTGCGCCTGGCGTTGCAGGCGGCGGCGCGGCCGGACCCGCTGAGCCGTACGCCGTGGCTCAACAGCCGCGCGCTGCCGCGGGCCGAGCAGCCCTCGCTGGTGCAGCTCGGCGGCGCCCCTGCCGAGACCTGGGACCAGCCGCGCAAGGACGTGCCGCGCGGCAAGGTGGAGCGCCTCGGCTATAGCAGCCAGGCCCTGGCCAACCAGCGCCAGCTGACGCTCTACACGCCGCCGGGCTACGACCCAGAGGGCCAGCGCTATCCGCTGCTGGTGCTGTTCGACGAGGACCACTACGCGCGCGACGTACCGACCCCGACCATCCTCGACAACCTGATCGCTGCCGGGCGCATCCGCCCGACCCTGGCGGTGATTGTCGGCAATGTCGACGCCAGCAGCCGGGGCCGTGAGCTGCCCTGCAACGAGGCCTTCGCCGACATGCTCGCCCATGAGCTGCTGCCCTGGTTGCAGCAGCGCTATGCATTGAGCGAGGAGCCTGCCGATCGCGTGCTTTCCGGTTCCAGCTACGGCGGACTGGCCTCGGGCTGCATCGCCTACCGTTATCCGGAACGCTTCGGCAAGGTGCTGAGCCTGTCCGGCTCGTTCTGGTGGGGGCCGGACGAGCAGCAGCCGCAGTGGCTGGTACGGCAGTTCGCCGCTGGCGAGCGTTTGCCGCTGACGTTCTTCCTCAGTTCCGGCCTGCTCGAGGAGCCCGAGGCGGACGGCATTCTCGGCAGCAACCGCAGCCTGCGCGCGGCGCTGCAAGGCAAGGGCTACCCGCTGCACTACCGCGAGTTCCCCGGCGGTCACGACTACGCGGCGTGGAGCCTGGAGCTTGCCGAAGGGTTGCAGGCCTTGTTGCCGGCGCATTGAGCCGGCTGGCTGGCGTGGGGCGGATAGCCGCTTGCGGTTATCCGCCGTGCCGCGGCCTGGAGATGGGGAAGGCTGTCCGGAGCGTATTCGCAATGCCCACCGCGTTGCGGAATCGGAAAAAATCGTCCAGGGCCATTTGCCAGCGTCGGCGGATAGGGGACAATCGGCGTTCGCCTCAATCGAACGACAAGGATGTTCTCGATGCGCCGACTCTTGCGCCCGGTATTCTGCGCCGCGCTCTTCTGCCTGTACCCAGCGCTGGTCCAGGCTGCCGCCGAAAGCGAAATCCTCGGCCTGTTCCAGCGCTGGCAGGCCGCCCACGGGCAGCGCAGCGGCAAGGCCCTGGAAGGGGTCTATGCGCCGCGCCTGGACTACTATGGCCGCGCGCAGACGCGCGAGCGCACCCTCTCCGCCAAGCAGGCCTTCTTCGCCCGCCATCCCGACTTCGAGCAGCGCATCGTCGCTGCGCCGCAGATCGTGCCGGGCGACCAGGAAGGCCGCTACGAGGTGCGCTTCGTCAAGCAGGTACGCCTCGACGGACGCCTGCGCAACTATCCGGGGCTGCTCCTGGCCGAGCGCGCCGGGCCGGGCGATACCTGGCGCTTCGTCGGCGAGAGCGACGAGATCACCCGCTACGCCGTCGACCCGCGGTACACCCCGCTGGCTCGCGGCCGCTTCGCCGGTACCGAGGCGGATTTCGCCTGGGTAGTGGCCCACGCGCCGAACAGCGCCGCCTTGTGCGACGAATACGAGGATTGCCGCTGCGACCTCTGGAGCGCCGACGCGCGCGTCCCGCCCAAGCCGCTGGGCAGTTGCACCGGCGCGGTGCTCAGCGTCCTCGGCGGCCTCGACGACAGCGGCCGCGAGCGCCTGCAACTGCTGCGTACCTGGTGGACCAGCACCTGGACCAAGTCGTCGCTGCTGGAAATCCGCGATGGCCAGTGGGTGCGGGTGCTGCCGGACATCTCCACCACCTGGGACGATGCCGAGGCCGAACTGGTGCTGTACAAGGCCGACCCGCAGCAGCCGGGCCGAGTGCTGGTGACCGAAACCGTGATGGACGACGAGGGCGACTGGAGCCACCGCACCCGCAGCGAGGCGCTGCGCCCCGTACCCTGACGCCGGCCCCTTGGGCTGGGCGGCGCCAGGCCGTACAATCGACGGCTTTATGGCGAGCGTCGCCGCAGTCCAGGTTCCCGCATGCGCATCCACGTCTCCTTCATCGACCGTGTCGGCATCACCCAGGAGGTGCTGGCGCTGCTGGGCGGGCGCAACCTGAACCTGGACGCGGTGGAAATGGTGCCGCCGAACGTCTACATCGACGCGCCGACCCTCAGTCCCGAAGTGCTGGAGGAACTGCGCGCAGCGCTGCTGGGCATCCGTGGCGTGCAGGCGATGACCGTGGTCGACATCCTTCCCGGCCAGCGCCGCCGCTTGCAGCTCGATGCGTTGCTGGCGGCGATGGCCGATCCGGTGCTGGCGGTGGACGGCAAGGGCCTGGTGCTGCTGGCCAACCCGGCCTTCAGCGAGCGCTGCGGACGCGACCCGGCCGGCGAGAGGCTGGCCAGCCTGTTCGACGATGAAACCCTGGAGGATGCGCTGGTCGAGCAGGGCTTCCGCCTGCCGCTGCGCGAAGTGACCTTCATGGGCCAGGCCCTGCTGCTCGATGCCACGCCGATCACCGAAGGGCCGGGCGAGGGCGAGCGGCACCTGGCCGGCGGCCTGTTGACCCTCTACGAACCGAACCGCATCGGCGAGCGCCTGGCTGCCTTGCACCATGACCATGCCGAGGGGTTCGAGATGCTCCTCGGCGATTCCCAGCCGATCCGCACCCTGAAGACCCGTGCGCAGCGCGTGGCGGCGCTCGACGCGCCGCTGCTGATCCACGGCGAGACCGGTACCGGCAAGGAACTGGTGGCGCGCGGCTGTCACGCCCTGAGTGCGCGGCACAACTCGCCGTTCCTGGCGCTGAACTGCGCGGCGTTGCCGGAGAACCTGGCCGAAAGCGAGCTGTTCGGCTACGCCCCCGGCGCCTTCACCGGCGCCCAGCGCGGCGGCAAGCCAGGCCTGCTGGAGCTGGCCCACCAGGGCACGGTGTTCCTCGACGAGATCGGCGAGATGTCCCCCTATCTGCAAGCCAAGCTGCTGCGCTTCCTCAGCGACGGCAGCTTCCGCCGGGTCGGCGGCGACCGCGAGGTGAGGGTCGACGTGCGGATTCTCAGCGCCACCCACCGCAACCTGGAGAAGATGGTCGCCGAGGGCAGCTTCCGCGAGGACCTGTTCTACCGCCTCAACGTGCTCAGCCTGGAAGTCCCGCCGTTGCGCGAGCGCGGCCACGACATCCTGCTGCTGGCGCGGCACTTCATGCAGCAGGCCTGTGCGCAGATCCAGCGCCCGGTGTGCCGGCTGGCGCCGGGCACCTACCCGGCGCTGCTGAACAACCGCTGGCCGGGCAACGTGCGCCAGTTGCAGAACGTGATCTTCCGCGCCGCTGCGATCTGCGAGAGCAGCCTGGTGGATATCGGCGACCTGGAGATCGCCGGCACCGCCGTGGCGCGGCAGAACGACGGCGAGGTGGGCAGCCTGGAGGAGGCGGTGGAGGGCTTCGAGAAAGCCCTGCTGGAGAAGCTCTACGTCAGCTATCCATCGACCCGCCAGTTGGCGGCGCGCCTGCAGACCTCGCACACCGCCATCGCCCACCGCCTGCGCAAGTACGGCATCGGTCCGCGCGCCTGAAGCGGGCTCAGCCCTCGCTGGAATACACCGGCTTGCCGGCGAACCAGGTCTTCAGCACCTTGGTTTCGCCCAGTTGCGTCTCCGGCACCTCGAACACGTCGCGGTCGAGGACGATGAAGTCCGCCTGCTTGCCCGGCTCCAGGCTGCCGATCCGGCGCTCCAGGCCGATGGTCCGCGCAGCGTTGCGGGTGTAGGCGTAGAACATGGTCTGGCGGTCCAGGCGTTCGCCGGCGTTGAGTACGCCCTGGGGACCCTTGCGGGTCACCGCCTGCTGGATGGCCTTCCACGGCGACAGGCTGGACACCGGCCAGTCGCTGGCCCCGGCGATGGTCGCGCCCTTGCTCAGCAAGGAGTGCGCCGGGTACTGGTAGCGGTAGGCGAAGGCGCTGATGTAGGGCTTCATCAGGTCCACCGTGGTTTCGTCGGCGGCGGCCCAGTACAGCTGCATCGAGGCGATCACGCCGAGCGGCCTGAAGCGCTCGAATTCCTTGGGGTTGACCAGTTGCAGGTGGGTGATCGAATGGGCGATGCCGCTGTCGCGGTCGCGCCGCGCCTGCTGCATGCCGTTCAGCGCCTCGCGCACCGCGCGGTCGCCGATGGCGTGGACGTGGACCAGCCAGCCGCGGGCGTCGGCGGCGCTGACCAGTTCGCCGAAGTGCGCCGGGTCGATCAGCAGTTCGCCCGTCTTCCTGCTGTTGCGGTAGGGCTCGAGGAGCGCGGCGGTCTGCGCCGGGTATTCCGGTACGCCGTCGGCGAACACCTTGATTCCCGGCAGGGTCAGGTTGGGGCTGCCGAGGAAGCGCTGGCGCACTTTGTCCAGCACCTCGAGGTCGGTCGGCCGGCTGCGTGGGTTGGCGACCAGGAGGGCGGCGACGTGGGCACTGAGTTCGCCGCCCTTGGCCAGCCGCTGGTAGACCGGTAGCACGCCGACGGTGTTCTCGTCGGGCCTGAGGCTGAACAGGGCGTCGCCCGGCGAGCCATTGGCGGCCGGGTCCATCCATGCGGTCAGGCCCAGCGAGTTGCTGTAGCGCACCGCGCTGCGTCCGGCCTCTAGCATCTGTTCCGCGCTCGGCGCCGGCAGCACCGCAAGCACCGCGTCGAGACCGGCATCGGCGAGGAAGCCGTTGGGGGTGGCGTCGGCGTCGTGGCCGATGGTGTTGCGCTGTTCCTCGGGCAGGGCGCGGACCCGCGCGGCGTCGATGCCGGCGCGTTTCAGCATGGCGGCGTTGGCCCAGCCGGTGTGGTGGTCGCTGCCGATGAAGGCCAGCGGCTGGTCGGCCCATTCGCCGTGGTCGAAGCGCGCGCGGAAGTCCTTGACCTGGCTCCAGTAGGCGGTATGCATGCCGCTGACATTGAGCATGTCGCCATGTCGCGCCTTGCCGTTGTCGCGCCAGGCGCGCAGGCGCCGTTCCAGTTCGTCGAGGCCGACCTGTTCGTTGCCCATGTCCGCGCCGGCCAGCTCCAGGCCGCCGAACACCGCGTGCGAATGGGTGTCGATCAGGCCGGGCATCAGGCGCTTGCCGCCGAGATCGACGACCTGGCTGTCGCCATCGGCCAGGGCGCGCAGCCCGGCCTCGTCGCCGACCGCGAGGACCCGCCCGTCCTCCACCGCCAGGGCCTCGGCGAAGGGTTGCTGCGGATTGGCGGTGAAGATCCTGGCGTTGACCACCAGCAGGTCGGCGGCGGCGAGGGCGTGCAGGGGGATGGCCAGGCAGGCGCCGGCGAGGAGGGTGGGAATCCGTTGCTTCATGGTGGTTTCCTTTGCTTCTTGGTCTTGTGTAGCGTGGCCCGGGCAAGGCGAGACTAGCCAAAGCGCCGGCCCGGCAGAACCGGGCGCGGCGCACAACACTTGTGCCGGAACGGAAGGAGTCGATGGACAAATTGAATGCCCTGGCGATGTTCGTCGCCACTGCCGAAACCGGTAGCTTCAGCCGTGGCGCCGAGCGCCTGGGCAAGACGCCCTCGGCGCTGACCAAGGCCGTCGCCCACCTGGAAGCGGAACTCGGCGCCCGCCTGTTCGAGCGCACCACCCGCAGCCTGGCGCTGACCGAGGCCGGGCAGATCTACCTGGAGGCGGCTCGTCAGTCCCTGGAAACGCTGCGCACGGCGGGGCAGGAGATCGAACTGCTGGAGTCGGAGTTGCGCGGCGAACTGCGCCTCGCCGCGCCGCCGTCGTTCGCCGCGGCGTTCCTCCAGCAGGCCTGCGCCAGCTTCCTCGAGGCGCATCCGCGGATCAGCCTGCGGGTGGACCTCGACGAAACCTTCCTCGATCTCAGCGAAGGCGGCTACGACCTCGGCCTGCGCGACGGCCCCATCGACCTGCCGGGGCTGGTGGCGCGGCCGCTGGCGCCGAACCAGATCGTGCTTTGCGCCAGCCCCGCCTACCTGACGCGGCAACCCGCGCCGCAAGGCCCGGAGGACTTCGAGCGGCACGCCTGGCTGGTCTTCCAGCACCCTTCGCTGAACCAGAACTTCTGGTGGATGGAGCGCGACGGCGCCCGCCAGCGTATCGACCAGCCGCGCCCGCGACTGGCCAGCGACAACTACGACTTCCTGCTCGCCCACCTGCTGGCCGGGCTGGGTCTGCAGTTCTGCCCGCAGTGGAGCGTCGCGCCGCTGCTCGGTGAAGGGCGGCTGGTGCGCCTGCTCGGCGACTACCACTTCGACCCGGGGCCGTTCGGGCCCTCCATCCATGTCCTCTATCCGGGGCACCGGCGCAACACGCGGAAGGTCCGTGCGTTCCTCGAGCACCTGCGCGCCAGCTTGCAGCGACAGGGGCTGTGCCATCGGCTGTAACGCTTCGGTTACGAGTGGAACGAATTCGTTCCGATTGCCGGAAAAACCTTTGCTGTCAGGCGTTTGCGCTCTGGTTCGGGAAATGTCCGGCGGGTCTGTAACGAAAGCGTTCCATGGCGGCCCTGTCCGGGTTTCCCCCGCGCCCGGCCACGCCCCGTGGCGACAGGGCCGGGGCCGCTTGGCACCCTGCTTGCTACGGGCTGCCGCAGAACAAAGTCCCGTCCCGACCGGGCGACCCGCTGACAATGAGGATCCAGCATGAGCAAGTTGCGCTTTACCACCGACCACGAATGGCTGCGCCAGGACGACGACGGGCTGCTGACCGTCGGCATCACCGCCTACGCCCAGGACGCCCTCGGTGACGTGGTATTCGTGCAGTTGCCGGAACTCGGCGAACACGCCGCCGGCAGTGAAGTGGCGGTGCTGGAGTCGGTCAAGGCCGCCAGCAACATCCTGATGCCGCTGGACGGCGAGGTGGTGGCGATCAACGACGCGCTGCCGGACGCCCCGGAGCTGGTCAACCAGGACCCGCTCGGCGAGGCCTGGTTCTTCCGCTTCCGTCCGGCCGACGCCGGCGCCTGGGAAAAGCTGCTCGACCAGGCCGCCTACGACCGCCTGCTGAACGCCAACGCCGACGCCTGAGGATCCCGTCATGACCGATAACCTGAACCTCGGCGCCATCGACCTGGGCACCGACGACGAATTCATCGCCCGCCATATCGGCCCGCGCGCCGCCGACACCCAGGCCATGCTCCAGCGCCTGGGCTACGACTCGCTGGACGCGCTGATCGGCAACGTGATCCCGGACAGCATCAAGGGCAGCAGCGTGCTCGACCTGCCGGCCGGCATGGGCGAGGCCGAGGCGCTGGCCAGCCTGAAGGCGATCGCCGCGCGCAATCGCGCGTTGCGTTCCTTCATCGGCCAGGGCTACTACAACTGCCACACCCCGGCACCGATCCTGCGCAACCTCCTGGAGAACCCGGCCTGGTACACCGCCTACACGCCGTACCAGCCGGAAATCTCCCAGGGCCGCCTGGAGGCGCTGCTGAACTTCCAGACCCTGGTCAGCGACCTCTCCGGCCTGCCGATCGCCAACGCCTCGATGCTCGACGAGGCGACCGCCGCCGCCGAGGCCATGACCTTCTGCAAGCGCCTGTCGAAGAACCGCACCAGCCAGGCATTCTTCGCCTCCCGCCATTGCCACCCGCAGACCCTCGACGTGCTGCGCACCCGTGCCGAGCCGCTGGGCATCGAGGTGGTGGTCGGCGACGAGAGCACCATCGAAGACTTCTCCGCCTACTTCGGCGCGTTGCTGCAATACCCCACCTGCGACGGCGAGATCGTCGACTACCGCGAACTGGTCAGCCGCTTCCATGCGGTCGATGCGCTGGTCGCGGTGGCCGCCGACCTGCTGGCGCTGACCCTGCTGACCCCGCCGGGCGAGTTCGGCGCCGACGTAGCCATCGGCAGCGCCCAGCGCTTCGGCGTGCCGCTCGGCTTCGGCGGCCCGCACGCGGCCTATTTCGCCACCCGCGACGCCTTCAAGCGGGACATGCCGGGACGCCTGGTCGGCGTCTCCATCGACCGCCACGGCAAGCCGGCCTACCGCCTGGCCATGCAGACCCGCGAGCAGCACATCCGCCGCGAGAAAGCCACCAGCAACATCTGCACCGCCCAGGTACTGCTGGCCAACATCGCCAGCATGTTCGCCGTCTACCACGGCCCGCAGGGCCTGCTGCGCATCGCCCGGCGCACCCACCGGCTGACCGCGATCCTCGCCGCCGGCCTGGAGCGCCTGGGCGTGGCCGTCGAGCAGAAGCATTTCTTCGACACCCTGAGCCTGGCCACCGGCGCGCGTACCGCGGCGATCCATGCCAAGGCCCGCGCCGCCGGGATCAACCTGCGCGAGATCGATGCCGGCCGTCTCGGCCTGTCGCTCGACGAGACCGTCCGCCAGGCCGATGTGGAGACCCTCTGGGGCCTGCTGGCCGAAGAGGGCCAGGCGCTCCCGGACTTCGCCGCCCTTGCCGCCAGCAGCGGGGACCGCCTGCCGGTCGAGCTGCTGCGCCAGTCGGCGATCCTCAGCCACCCGATCTTCAACCGCCATCACTCGGAAACCGAGCTGATGCGCTACCTGCGCAAGCTGGCGGACAAGGACCTGGCGCTGGACCGCACGATGATCCCGCTGGGCTCCTGCACCATGAAGCTGAACGCCGCCAGCGAGATGATCCCGGTGACCTGGGCCGAATTCGGCAACCTGCACCCGTTCGCCCCGGCCGAGCAGAGCGAAGGCTACCGCCAGCTCACCGACGAACTGGAGGCGATGCTCTGTTCCGCCACCGGCTACGACGCCGTGTCGTTGCAGCCCAACGCCGGCTCCCAGGGTGAGTACGCCGGCCTGCTGGCGATCCGTGCCTACCACCAGAGCCGCGGCGACAGCCAGCGCGACATCTGTCTGATCCCGTCCTCCGCCCACGGTACCAACCCGGCTACCGCCAGCATGGTCGGCATGCGCGTGGTGGTGGTGGCCTGCGACGCGCGCGGCAACGTCGACGTCGAGGACCTGCGCAACAAGGCCAGCGAGCACAAGGAACGCCTGGCCGCGCTGATGATCACCTATCCGTCCACCCATGGCGTGTTCGAGGAAGCGATCCGCGAGATCTGCGCCATCGTCCACGACTGCGGCGGCCAGGTGTACATCGACGGCGCCAACATGAACGCCATGGTCGGCCTGTGCGCCCCGGGCAAGTTCGGTGGCGACGTTTCCCACCTGAACCTGCACAAGACCTTCTGCATCCCCCACGGCGGCGGCGGCCCGGGCGTCGGCCCGATCGGCGTGCGCGCGCACCTGGCGCCGTTCCTCCCCGGCCACGCTCGCGGCGAGCGCAAGGAAGGCGCGGTGAGCGCGGCGCCGTACGGCAGCGCGAGCATCCTGCCGATCACCTGGATGTACATCCGCATGATGGGCGGCGAAGGCCTCAAGCGCGCCTCGGAAATGGCCATCCTCAATGCCAACTACATCGCCCACCGCCTGGAGGAGCACTACCCGGTGCTCTACGCCGGCGGCAACGGCCTGGTCGCCCACGAATGCATCCTCGACCTGCGTCCGCTCAAGGACAGCAGCGGGATCAGCGTCGACGACGTGGCCAAGCGCCTGATGGACTTCGGCTTCCATGCGCCGACCATGTCCTTCCCGGTGGCCGGCACGCTGATGATCGAGCCCACCGAGAGCGAGTCGAAGGCCGAGCTGGACCGCTTCTGCGACGCGATGATCCGCATCCGCGAGGAAATCCGCGCGGTGGAACGCGGCGAGCTGGACAAGGAAGACAACCCGCTGAAGAACGCGCCGCACACCGCCGCCGAACTGCTCGGCGAATGGAACCATGCCTACAGCCGCGAGCAGGCCGCCTATCCGCTGGCCAGCCTGGTGGAGGCCAAGTACTGGCCGCCGGTGGGCCGCGTCGACAACGTCTACGGCGACCGCAACCTGACCTGCTCCTGCCCGCCGATCGAGGCGTACAGCGAGGAGTGACGGACGAGGAGGGCGCCGCCAGCGGCGGCGTCCTCGCGTTTCCGGCGATACCCCTTTCCCGGCGCCGCGCTTGCGTAGCGGCGCCGCGGCCACGCTCGCGCCAGCGAGCGTCCTGACACCGACACGACAAGAGGCCAGCGCCATGTTCAGCAAGCACGACCAGCTCCAGGGCTACGACGACGAACTGCTCGCCGCGATGGACGCCGAAGACCGGCGGCAGGAAGACCACATCGAACTGATCGCCTCGGAGAACTACGCCAGCAAGCGGGTCATGCAGGCGCAGGGCAGCGGCCTGACCAACA
>NZ_JAJQKY010000030.1:0-47911 GCF_021213715.1 Pseudomonas sp. CP-1 | reverse complement strand
AGGCGGCCGTACCGTTGGCGCCGGCGTGGTTGCCAAGATCATCGAGTAATCGCTGATCCTGCCATCAGAAAAGGGGCCCTTCGGGGCCCCTTTTTCGTTCGTTGGTTAAATATTGACACCCTGTGGGGGCATCCGTACAATTGCGCCTCCTTTTAACGGGCGTAGTCCGTCCGTTGGGAATGGTAAATTGGAGTCTGAGGTCAAATGCAAAACCAACAAATCCGGATTCGGTTGAAGGCTTTTGACCATCGCCTGATCGATCAATCAACCCAGGAAATCGTGGAAACCGCGAAACGTACTGGTGCTCAGGTGCGTGGTCCAATCCCTCTGCCGACCCGCAAGGAACGTTTCACCGTGCTGATCTCTCCGCACGTCAACAAAGATGCGCGTGATCAGTACGAAATTCGTACACATAAGCGTGTACTGGACATCGTCCAGCCGACGGATAAAACCGTCGATGCGCTGATGAAGCTCGATCTTGCTGCAGGCGTTGAAGTACAGATCAGCCTCGGCTAATGCCTTCGGCATTGGTCGTGTAACGCTCTGAAATGGGCGGCCATAGCGGGTGAAAGCCCCGTACACTCAAGAGGTTTACAACATGACAATTGGTGTTGTCGGTCGTAAATGCGGCATGACCCGCATTTTCACCGAGGAAGGTGTCTCTATTCCGGTTACGGTCATCGAGGTCGAGCCGAATCGCGTCACCCAGTTCAAGACTGAAGAAACCGATGGCTACCGTGCAGTGCAAGTCACCGCCGGCGAGCGTCGTGCTTCTCGCGTTACCAAAGCGCAAGCTGGTCACTTTGCCAAGGCGAATGTCGCCGCCGGTCGCGGCGTGTGGGAATTCCGTCTGGGCGAAGAGCAGTATGCCGCTGGTGACCAGATCACTGTCGATCTGTTCCAGGCAGGCCAGATGGTAGACGTTACCGGCGAGTCCAAGGGTAAGGGCTTCGCGGGCACCATCAAGCGCTGGAACTTCCGTGGTCAGGATAACACCCACGGTAACTCCGTTTCCCACCGCGTCCCGGGTTCCATCGGCCAGTGCCAGACTCCTGGTCGAGTGTTCAAGGGCAAGAAAATGTCCGGTCATCTGGGTGCGGAGCGGGTAACCGTTCAATCCCTGGAGATCGTGCGCGTCGATGCTGAACGCAATCTGCTGCTGGTCAAGGGTGCCGTTCCCGGCGCTACCGGCGGTGATGTGATCGTGCGTCCGGCAGCCAAGGCTCGCGGTTAAGGGGGAAGCTGAGATGCAATTGAATGTGAACGGCGCTCAGGCTATCGAAGTCTCCGAGCGTACCTTTGGTGGCGAATTCAACGAGACCCTGGTGCACCAGGCAGTCGTGGCCTACATGGCTGGCGGCCGTCAGGGCAGCAAGGCGCAGAAGACTCGCTCCGAAGTCTCTGGTGGTGGCAAGAAGCCGTGGCGTCAGAAGGGCACCGGTCGTGCTCGCGCTGGCACCATCCGTAGCCCCATCTGGCGTGGGGGCGGCACCACTTTCGCCGCTAAACCGCGTAGCCACGAACAGAAGCTGAACAAGAAGATGTACCGCGCAGCACTGCGCTCCATCCTTGCCGAGCTCGTTCGTCTGGACCGTCTGGTCGTCGTTGCCGACTTCGCTGTCGATGCACCGAAAACCAAGGGCCTGGTTGCCAAGCTGGACACCCTGGGTCTGAAAGACGTGCTGATCGTGACCGATGGTGTCGACGAGAACCTGTACCTCGCTGCGCGCAACCTGGCGCACGTCGATGTACGTGATGTCCAAGGTTCCGACCCCGTCAGCCTGATCGCCTACGACAAGGTGCTGGTCACCGTGTCCGCCGTGAAGAAGTTCGAGGAGCTGCTGGGATGAACCAGGAACGCGTATTCAAAGTGCTGCTTGGTCCGCACATCTCCGAGAAAGCCACGGGTCTCGCGGACGGCAAGAGCCAATTCGTTTTCAAGGTTGCCACCGATGCAACCAAGCTGGAAATCAAGAAGGCCGTAGAAAGCCTGTTCAGCGTGAAGGTACAGCGCGTCACTACCCTGAACGTCAAGGGTAAGACCAAGCGCACCGCTCGCGGTCTGGGCAAGCGTAACGACTGGAAAAAAGCGTACATCGCTCTCCAGCCGGGCCAAGATCTCGATTTCGCCACCAGCGCTGAGTAAAGGGGTGCATCATGGCAATCGTTAAGTGCAAACCGACTTCCGCTGGTCGTCGCTTTGTCGTCAAGGTGGTGAATCAGGAGCTGCACAAAGGCGCTCCCTACGCACCGCTGCTGGAAAAGAAATCCAAGTCTGGCGGCCGTAACAACAACGGTCGTATCACCACCCGTCATATCGGTGGTGGTCACAAGCAGCACTACCGTCTGGTCGACTTCCGTCGCAACAAGGATGGCATCCCTGCCATCGTTGAGCGCGTCGAATACGATCCGAACCGCACTGCACACATCGCTC
This sequence comes from Pseudomonas sp. CP-1, assembly GCF_021213715.1. Classification (NCBI taxonomy): domain Bacteria; kingdom Pseudomonadati; phylum Pseudomonadota; class Gammaproteobacteria; order Pseudomonadales; family Pseudomonadaceae; genus Pseudomonas; species Pseudomonas sp. CP-1. Next base: position 45,477 of record NZ_JAJQKY010000030.1, on the reverse strand, counting down.
TGCTGAAGTATGCAGACGGCGAGCGTCGCTACATCATCGCCCCCAAGGGCGTTGCTGCAGGTGACCAGCTGATCTCCGGTATCGGTGCGCCGATCAAGGCAGGCAACAGCATGCCTCTGCGCAACATCCCGGTGGGTAGCACTGTTCATGGTATCGAGCTGAAGCCGGGTAAAGGCGCTCAGATCGCTCGCTCCGCTGGCGCTTCCGCCCAGCTGGTCGCGCGTGAAGGTGCGTACGTAACCCTGCGTCTGCGCTCCGGTGAAATGCGTAAAGTCCTGGCTGAGTGCCGTGCGACCCTGGGCGAAGTCTCGAACTCCGAGCACAGCCTGCGTTCGCTGGGTAAAGCCGGTGCTACGCGCTGGCGTGGTGTTCGCCCGACCGTTCGCGGCGTGGCGATGAACCCGGTCGACCACCCGCATGGTGGTGGTGAAGGCCGTACCTCTGCTGGTCGTCATCCGGTATCGCCGTGGGGTCTTCAGACCAAGGGTAAGAAGACTCGCTCGAACAAGCGTACCGATAACATGATCGTCCGCCGCCGCAAGTAAATAGAGGGATACCACAGTGCCACGTTCACTGAAAAAAGGTCCGTTTATCGATCTTCACCTGTTGAAGAAGGTCGAAGTCGCGGTGGAAAAGAACGACCGCAAGCCGATCAAGACCTGGTCGCGTCGTTCGATGATTCTGCCGCATATGGTTGGTCTGACCATCGCCGTGCACAACGGCCGTCAACACGTACCGGTTCTCGTCAACGAGGACATGGTCGGCCACAAACTGGGCGAGTTCGCCGCTACCCGCACCTACCGCGGGCATGCTGCGGACAAGAAAGCCAAGCGTTAAGGGGTAAGGAAGATGGAAGTAGCCGCTAAGCTGTCGGGCGCTCGTATCTCCGCCCAGAAAGCCCGCTTGGTCGCCGACCAGATCCGCGGGAAGAAGGTGGGCGAAGCGCTCAACCTCCTGGCTTTCAGCAGTAAGAAAGCCGCCGAGATCATGAAGAAAGTGCTGGAGTCGGCCGTTGCCAACGCTGAGCACAACGAAGGCGCCGATGTGGATGACCTGAAGGTCTCCACCGTCTTCGTCAACGAAGGTCGTTCGCTCAAGCGCATCATGCCGCGTGCCAAAGGCCGTGCTGATCGCATCGTGAAGCGGTCTTGCCATATCACGGTCAAGGTTGCGGACAAGTAACGGAGTCGACAGATGGGTCAGAAAGTACATCCCAATGGCATTCGCCTGGGTATCGTCAAGGAGCACACCTCCGTTTGGTACGCAGACCGCAAGAACTATGCGGATTACCTGTTTGCCGATCTGAAGGTGCGTGAGTACCTCCAAGACAAACTAAAAAGCGCGTCCGTAAGCCGTATCGATATTCATCGTCCGGCTCAAACCGCACGCATCACCATCCACACCGCTCGTCCCGGCATCGTGATCGGCAAGAAAGGTGAAGATGTTGAGAAACTGCGCCAGGACCTGACCAAGCAAATGGGTGTGCCCGTGCACATCAACATCGAGGAAATCCGCAAGCCGGAACTCGATGCCATGCTGGTTGCGCAGAGCGTAGCCCAGCAGCTGGAGCGTCGCGTAATGTTCCGTCGCGCCATGAAGCGCGCCGTACAGAACGCCATGCGCATTGGTGCCAAGGGCATCAAGATTCAGGTCAGCGGTCGTCTGGGTGGGGCTGAAATCGCCCGTACCGAATGGTATCGCGAAGGTCGTGTGCCCCTGCACACCCTGCGCGCCGATATCGACTATGCCACCTACGAAGCGCACACCACTTACGGTGTGATCGGTGTCAAGGTTTGGATCTTCAAGGGCGAGGTCATCGGTGGCCGCCAGGAAGAGCTGAAGCCGGTAGCACCCGCTCCTCGTAAAAAAGCTGCTAGGTAAGGAGTACGCAAATGCTGCAACCCAAGCGTACGAAGTTCCGCAAACAAATGACCGGCCACAACCGTGGTCTGGCTCATCGTGGTAGTAAGGTCAGCTTCGGTGAGTACGCACTGAAGGCCACTAGCCGTGGCCGCCTTACTGCTCGTCAGATCGAGTCCGCGCGTCGTGCGCTGACCCGTCACGTGAAGCGTGGCGGCAAGATCTGGATCCGCGTATTCCCTGACAAGCCTGTCACCAAGAAGCCCCTCGAAGTTCGTATGGGTAAAGGTAAGGGTGGGGTCGAGTACTGGGTAGCCCAGATCCAGCCGGGCAAGGTCCTGTACGAGATCGAGGGTGTTTCCGAAGAGCTGGCGCGTGAGGCTTTCGCCCTGGCTGCTGCAAAGCTGCCCCTCGCCACCTCCTTTGTTAAGCGGACGGTGATGTGATGAAAGCGAATGAACTTCGTGAAAAATCCGTTGAGCAGCTGAACGAGCAACTGCTCGGCCTGCTGCGCGACCAGTTCAATCTGCGCATGCAGAAAGCAACTGGCCAGTTGGGGCAGTCTCACCTGCTCTCGCAGGTTAAGCGCGACATCGCTCGCGTTAAAACTGTGCTCAATCAGCAAGCAGGTAAGTGATCATGGCTGAAGCTCAGAAAACCGTCCGTACGCTGACCGGCCGCGTCGTCAGCGACAAAATGGACAAGACCGTCACCGTACTGATCGAGCGTCGCGTCAAGCACCCGATCTACGGCAAATACGTCAAGCGTTCGACCAAACTGCACGCACACGACGAATCCAATCAGTGCCGCATTGGTGACCTGGTCACCATTCGCGAAACCCGTCCGCTGGCCAAGACCAAGGCCTGGACCCTGGTTGATATCGTTGAACGCGCGGTGGAAGTCTAAGGACTAGGGGTCGGAGAAATTATATGATTCAGACTCAATCCATGCTCGATGTCGCTGACAACAGCGGCGCGCGTCGTGTGATGTGCATCAAGGTGCTCGGCGGTTCCCACCGCCGTTACGCCGGCATCGGCGACATCATCAAGGTCACCGTCAAGGAAGCGATTCCGCGCGGCAAAGTGAAGAAGGGCCAGGTCATGACTGCCGTGGTCGTTCGCACCAAGCACGGCGTACGTCGTACCGACGGTTCCATCATCCGCTTCGACGGCAACGCCGCCGTCCTGCTGAACAACAAGCAGGAGCCGATCGGCACCCGTATCTTTGGGCCAGTGACTCGTGAACTCCGTACCGAGAAGTTCATGAAGATCGTCTCGCTCGCCCCCGAAGTGCTGTAAGGAGTAGCCGTCATGCAAAAGATTCGTCGTGACGACGAAGTAATCGTCATTGCCGGCAAGGACAAGGGCAAGCGTGGCAAGGTGCTGAAGGTTCTCGCTGACGACCGTCTGGTCGTCGGCGGGGTGAACCTGATCAAGCGCCACACCAAGCCCAATCCGATGCTCGGCCAACAGGGCGGTATCGTCGAGAAGGAGGCGCCTCTGCACGTCTCCAACGTCGCCATCTTCAATACTGAAACCAGCAAGGCTGACCGCGTTGGCTTCAAGGTAGAAGACGGTAAGAAAATTCGTGTCTTCAAGTCGACCCAGAAACCGGTTCAGGCTTGAGGCTGCTAGGTAGATCACCATGGCACGATTGAAAGAAATTTATCGGAAGGAAATCGCGCCCAAGCTGAAAGAAGAGCTTCAGCTGGCGAACGTGATGGAAGTTCCGCGCGTTACCAAAATCACCCTGAACATGGGTCTTGGCGAGGCGGTCGGTGACAAGAAGATCATCGAGAACGCCGTAGCCGATCTGGAAAAGATCACTGGTCAGAAGCCGGTCGTGACTTACGCTCGTAAGTCCATCGCAGGCTTCAAGATCCGTGAAGGCTGGCCGATCGGCGTCAAGGTCACCCTGCGTAGCGACCGGATGTACGAGTTCCTGGATCGTCTGCTGTCCATCTCCCTGCCGCGCGTGCGTGACTTCCGCGGCCTGAATGCCAAGTCCTTCGATGGTCGCGGCAACTACAGCATGGGCGTGAAAGAGCAGATCATCTTCCCGGAAATCGATTACGACAAGATCGATGCGCTGCGTGGCCTGGACATCACCCTGACCACCACCGCTCGTACGGATGACGAAGGTCGCGCCCTGCTGCGTGCTTTCAAATTCCCGTTCCGTAACTGATTGGAGTAGGAACATGGCTAAAGAGAGCATGAAGAACCGCGAGCTGAAGCGTCAGCTGACGGTAGCCAAGTACGCCAAGAAGCGTGCCGAGCTGAAAGCGATCATCGCTAATCCGAACTCCTCTGCGGAAGAGCGTTGGAATGCCCAAGTCGCCCTGCAGAAGCAACCGCGTGACGCCAGCGCCAGCCGCCTGCGTAACCGTTGCCGCCTGACCGGTCGTCCGCACGGCTTCTACCGCAAGTTCGGCCTGAGCCGTAACAAGCTGCGCGAAGCCGCCATGCGCGGCGACGTACCGGGTCTGGTGAAAGCCAGCTGGTAATCGCAGCGAACGGTGTCGCCAGTCGGCACCGTTGATCGCGACATCGAATCAAGCCCCTCATGGGGCTTGATTCGTTTTGGCGCGATCTCTAGAATACCCGGCTCCCCTGAGCCTGGGTTTGTTTCGCCTGGCGTTTATGGGCGAATTGAAGTTGAAGGCTTATTCTTTTGTATCAGGAGCGTTAAGCCCATGAGTATGCAGGACCCGTTAGCAGACATGCTAACTCGCATCCGTAATGCCCAGATGGCTGAAAAGACCGTCGTAAGCATGCCGTCCTCGAAACTGAAAGCGGCGGTAGCCAAAGTCCTGAAGGACGAAGGCTATATTGCGGATTTCCAGATCAGCTCGGAAGTAAAACCCCAGCTGTCCATCGAACTGAAGTACTTCGAAGGCAAGCCTGTCATCGAAGAGGTCAAGCGCATCAGCCGTCCTGGCCTGCGTCAGTACAAATCCGTTGAGCAACTGCCGAAAGTTCGTGGCGGCCTCGGTGTGTCGATCGTCTCCACCAACAAAGGTGTGATGACCGATCGTGCTGCCCGTGCTGCTGGTGTTGGCGGCGAAGTGCTCTGCACTGTGTTCTAAGGGGAATCAGCATGTCTCGCGTTGCTAAGAACCCCGTCAAGCTGCCTGCCGGCGTTGAAATCAAACTGGCTGGTCAGCAACTGTCCATCAAGGGCGCCAAAGGTGCTCTGGAGCTCAAGGTCCATCCTTCGGTCGAAGTGATCCAGGACAGCGGTGAGCTGCGTTTTGCTGCGCGTAACGGCGACCAGCAGACTCGCGCCATGGCTGGTACCACCCGTGCTCTGGTGAACAACATGGTAGTCGGCGTCAGCCAGGGCTTCGAGCGCAAGCTCCAGCTGGTCGGCGTTGGTTACAAAGCGCAGGCCAAGGGCCAAGTGCTGTCCCTGTCCCTCGGCTTCTCCCATCCGGTTGATTACGAACTGCCGGCCGGCATCGTCGCTGAGACCCCCAGCCAGACCGATATCCTGATCAAGGGTATCGACAAGCAGCTGGTCGGTCAGGTTGCTGCCGAAATTCGCGACTTCCGTCCGCCGGAGCCTTACAAAGGCAAGGGCGTGCGTTACGCCGACGAAGTCGTCCGTCGTAAAGAAGCCAAGAAGAAGTAGGGCATAGCAAATGAGCGTCAAGAAAGAAACCCGTCTGCGTCGCGCTCGCAAGGCACGCCTGAAGATGCGCGAGCTGGAAACCGTACGCCTCTGCGTGTACCGCTCTTCCCAGCACATTTACGCCCAGGTCATTGCGGCCGACGGCGGCAAGGTCCTGGCCAGCGCCTCGACCCTGGACAAAGACCTGCGCGAAGGTGCCACCGGCAACATCGATGCAGCCAAGAAAGTTGGTCAACTGGTCGCCGAGCGCGCCAAAGCGGCCGGCGTCACCCAGGTGGCGTTCGATCGTTCTGGCTTCAAGTACCACGGCCGTGTGAAAGCGCTGGCTGATGCCGCTCGTGAAGGCGGACTGGAGTTCTAAGTTATGGCAAACAACGAGCAAAAGCGCGACGAAGGCTACATCGAGAAGCTGGTTCAGGTTAACCGCGTCGCCAAAACCGTAAAAGGTGGCCGTATCTTCGCTTTCACCGCACTGACCGTGGTGGGTGATGGCAAGGGTCGCGTTGGTTTCGGTCGTGGCAAGGCGCGTGAAGTGCCGGCCGCCATCCAGAAAGCAATGGAAGCCGCTCGCCGCAACATGATCCAAGTCGATCTGAACGGCACCACCCTGCAGTATCCGACCAAGTCCGCCCATGGCGCCTCCAAGGTGTACATGCAGCCGGCTTCGGAAGGTACCGGCATCATCGCCGGCGGCGCCATGCGTGCCGTTCTGGAAGTGGCTGGTGTGCAGAACGTCCTGGCCAAGTGCTATGGCTCCACCAATCCGGTGAACGTGGTTTACGCCACCTTCAAGGGCCTGAAGAACATGCAGGCTCCGGAAGCAGTAGCGGCCAAGCGTGGCAAGAGCGTCGAGGAGATTCTCTAACCATGGCAACTGTCAAAGTCACTCTGGTCAAGAGCCTGAACGGCCGTCTGGCCAACCACAAGGCTTGCGTCAAGGGTCTCGGCCTGCGTCGCATCAATCATACCGTCGAAGTTCAGGACACTCCTGAGAACCGCGGCATGATCAACAAGGCCTACTACCTGCTGCGTGTGGAGGGTTAATCCATGCAACTGAACGATCTGCGTTCCGCGCCGGGTGCCCGTCGCGAAAAGCACCGTCCGGGCCGTGGCATCGGTAGCGGTCTGGGCAAGACTGGTGGCCGTGGTCACAAAGGTCTGACCTCCCGCTCCGGTGGCAAGGTCGCTCCGGGCTTCGAGGGTGGTCAACAGCCTCTGCACCGTCGCCTGCCGAAGTTCGGCTTCGTTTCCCTGAAGGCCATGGATCGTGCTGAAGTACGCACCTCCGAACTGGCCAAGGTCGAAGGCGACGTCGTCAGCCTGCAGACCCTGAAGGATGCCAACCTGATCAACCAGCACGTACAGCGCGTCAAAGTCATGCTGTCCGGCGAAGTTGGTCGTGCGGTCACCCTGAAAGGTATCGCCGCCACCAAGGGTGCGCGTGCGGCTATCGAAGCAGCTGGCGGTAAATTCGAGGACTAAATGGCTAAGCAAGGTGCTCTCTCTGCGCTAAGCAACGGCGGTCTGTCCGAGCTCTGGGCACGTCTGCGTTTCCTGTTCCTGGCGATCATCGTCTATCGGATCGGCGCGCACATCCCAGTTCCGGGCATCAACCCCGATCGCTTGGCGGCACTGTTCCGGCAGAACGAGGGGACCATTCTTAGCCTCTTCAACATGTTTTCCGGCGGCGCGCTGGAGCGCATGAGTATCTTTGCACTGGGGATCATGCCGTACATCTCGGCATCGATCATCATGCAGCTCATGACCGCTATCAGCCCGCAGCTGGAGCAGTTGAAGAAAGAGGGTGAGTCTGGGCGTCGCAAGATCAGCCAGTACACCCGCTACGGTACTGTAGTCCTGGCACTGGTCCAGGCCATCGGCATGTCCGTTGGCCTGGGCAGCCAGGGCGTAGCCTTCTCCAACGACTTCGGCTTCTACTTCGTGGCTGTCACCACCTTCGTGGCTGGTGCCATGTTCATGATGTGGCTGGGCGAGCAGATCACCGAGCGCGGTGTCGGCAACGGCATCTCGATGTTGATCTTCGCTGGTATCGTTGCAGGCCTGCCGCGCGCCATCGGTCAGTCTTTCGAGTCTGCCCGTCAAGGTGACATCAACATCTTCGCCCTGATCGGCGTCGGCCTGCTGGCCGTGGCGATCATCGCGTTCGTGGTGTTCATCGAGCGTGGCCAGCGTCGCATCGCGGTGCATTACGCCAAGCGCCAGCAAGGCCGCAAGGTGTTTGCAGCGCAGACCAGCCATCTGCCGTTGAAGGTGAACATGGCGGGTGTGATTCCCGCGATTTTCGCCAGCAGTATCCTGCTGTTCCCGGCGTCCCTGGGCTCCTGGTTCGGTCAGTCGGAAGGCTTGGGTTGGTTGCAGGACGTCGCGCAAGCGATCGCTCCGGGGCAGCCGCTGAACATCTTGCTGTTCACTGCAGGGATCGTTTTCTTCTGCTTCTTCTATACAGCGCTGATGTTCAACCCGAAGGACGTGGCGGAGAACCTCAAGAAGTCCGGTGCATTTATTCCGGGCATCCGTCCGGGCGAACAGTCCGCTCGCTACATCGATGGCGTGCTGACCCGTTTGACCATGTTCGGTGCTCTGTACATGACGGCTGTCTGCCTGCTGCCCCAGTTCCTGGTGGTTGCGGCGCACGTGCCGTTCTATCTTGGCGGGACCTCGCTGTTGATCGTGGTCGTGGTTGTCATGGACTTTATGGCCCAGGTGCAATCTCACCTCGTTTCTCACCAGTATGAATCCCTGATGAAGAAAGCCAACCTGAAGGGCTACGGCAGCGGCATGCTGCGCTGATAGACCCGTAAGGTTCGAGGAGTTGGTGATGAAAGTTCGTGCATCGGTCAAGAAGCTGTGCCGTAACTGCAAAATCATCCGTCGCGATGGCATCGTGCGGGTGATCTGCAGCGCGGAACCGCGTCACAAGCAGCGCCAAGGCTGATTGTGATCCACGCGTGATAACCCGGCAGCTAGTGTGCTGCCGGGTTGATTATTTGCTATTACAGCGCTAATATCCGCGCCCTTTCTTGGCTTCCTGGGCGCAGGGTAGCTGTCAATTGGAGTTTTTCTGAATGGCCCGTATTGCAGGCGTCAACATTCCGGATAACAAGCACACTGTTATCTCGCTGACCTACATCTATGGTGTTGGTCGCACTACTGCTCAGAGCATCTGCGCAGCCACCGGCGTAAACCCGGCTGCCAAGATCAAGGACCTGAGCGACGAGCAGATCGATCAGCTGCGTAACGAAGTCGCGAAGATCACCACCGAAGGTGACCTGCGTCGCGAAATCAACATGAACATCAAGCGTCTGATGGACCTCGGTTGCTACCGCGGTCTGCGTCATCGTCGCGGTCTGCCGGTTCGCGGTCAGCGTACCAAGACCAACGCGCGTACCCGCAAGGGCCCGCGTAAGCCGATCCGCAAGTAATCGCGTAGGAATCTAGTCATGGCAAAACCTGCTGCTCGTCCCCGTAAGAAAGTCAAAAAGACAGTGGTCGATGGGATCGCCCACATCCACGCGTCTTTCAACAACACCATCGTGACCATCACCGACCGTCAGGGCAACGCACTGTCCTGGGCGACCTCCGGTGGTTCCGGTTTCCGCGGCTCGCGTAAGAGCACCCCGTTCGCTGCCCAGGTAGCGGCCGAGCGTGCCGGCCAGGCTGCCCTGGAATACGGTCTGAAGAACCTGGACGTCAACGTCAAGGGCCCGGGCCCGGGCCGCGAGTCCGCCGTTCGCGCTCTGAATGCTTGCGGCTACAAGATCGCCAGCATCACCGACGTAACCCCGATCCCGCATAACGGCTGCCGTCCGCCGAAAAAGCGTCGCGTGTAATAGGAGACAGTGAGAAATGGCTCGTTACATTGGTCCCAAGTGCAAACTGTCTCGCCGTGAAGGCACCGACCTGTTCCTGAAGAGCGGCGCCCGCGCCCTCGACTCGAAGTGCAAGGCTGAAAACGTTCCTGGCCAGCATGGCCAGCGTCGTGGCCGTCTGTCCGACTACGGTCTGCAGCTGCGTGAAAAGCAGAAAGTACGTCGCATCTACGGCGTGCTGGAGCGTCAGTTCCGCGGTTACTACCAGGAAGCTTCCCGTCGCAAGGGTTCTACCGGTGAGAACCTGCTGCAACTGCTCGAGTGCCGCCTGGACAACGTCGTATACCGCATGGGCTTCGGTTCCACTCGTTCGGAATCCCGCCAGCTGGTATCCCACAAGGCCATCACCGTCAACGGTCAGACCGTCAACATCCCTTCCTACCAAGTGAAGGCCGGTGACGTCGTAGCTGTTCGCGAAAAATCGAAGAACCAGCTGCGTATCGCTCAGGCTCTGGAACTCTGTGGCCAGCGCGGTCGCGTCGAGTGGGTCGAAGTCGACCTCGACAAGAAGGCTGGTACCTTCAAGAGTGCTCCGGCTCGCAGCGACCTGTCCGCTGATATCAACGAAAACCTGATTGTCGAGCTCTACTCCAAGTAAGGGCTAGAAAATAGGTGCATCCATGCAGAGTTCGGTAAATGAGTTCCTGACCCCCCGCCACATCGATGTGCAGGTGGTCAGTCAAACCCGCGCCAAGATCACGCTCGAGCCTCTCGAGCGTGGTTTTGGTCACACCCTGGGCAACGCGCTGCGTCGCATCCTGTTGTCCTCCATGCCTGGCTGCGCAGTGGTCGAGGCCGAGATCGACGGCGTACTCCACGAGTACTCGGCGATCGAAGGAGTGCAGGAAGATGTAATCGAGATCCTGCTGAACCTGAAAGGTCTGGCCATCAAGCTGCACGGTCGTGATGAAGTGACGCTGACCCTGGCTAAGAAGGGCTCGGGTGTTGTGACTGCTGCCGATATTCAGCTGGATCACGATGTTGAGATCATCAACGGTGACCACGTTATCGCCAACCTGGCAGACAACGGCGCGCTGAACATGAAGCTGAAGGTAGCTCGTGGCCGTGGCTACGAGCCTGCCGACGCACGTCAGAGCGATGAAGACGAAAGCCGCAGCATCGGCCGTCTGCAGCTCGACGCATCGTTCAGCCCGGTCCGTCGTGTCTCCTACGTGGTGGAAAACGCCCGTGTCGAGCAGCGCACCAACCTGGACAAACTGGTCCTGGACCTGGAAACCAACGGCACCCTGGATCCCGAAGAGGCTATCCGTCGCGCCGCTACCATCCTGCAACAGCAGCTGGCAGCGTTCGTGGACCTCAAGGGCGACAGCGAACCCGTCGTTGAAGAGCAGGAAGACGAGATCGATCCGATCCTCCTGCGCCCGGTCGATGACCTGGAACTGACCGTACGTTCGGCCAACTGCCTGAAGGCGGAAAACATCTACTACATCGGTGACCTAATCCAGCGCACCGAAGTGGAGCTGTTGAAAACGCCGAACCTGGGCAAGAAGTCCCTGACCGAAATCAAGGACGTTCTGGCTTCCCGTGGTCTGTCCCTCGGTATGCGCCTCGATAACTGGCCGCCGGCAAGTCTTAAGAAAGACGACAAGGCCACTGCCTGATCGTCGTAACTACCGAACGTAAAGTTTGGAAAGGAATTGAACCATGCGCCATCGTAAAAGTGGTCGTCACCTGAGCCGCACCAGCGCGCACCGCAAGGCTATGTTCCAGAACATGGCGGTGTCGCTGTTCGAACACGAACTGATCAAAACCACCCTGCCCAAGGCCAAGGAACTGCGTCGCGTTGCCGAGCCGCTGATCACCCTGGCCAAGGAAGACAGCGTCGCCAACCGTCGCCTGGCTTTCGACCGTACCCGTTCGAAAGCTGCCGTTGGCAAGCTGTTCAACGACCTGGGCAAGCGCTACGCCAACCGTCCGGGCGGCTACCTGCGCATCCTGAAGTGCGGTTTCCGCGCTGGCGACAACGCCCCCATGGCGTACGTCGAGCTGGTTGATCGTCCTGTCGGCGGTGAAGTCGTAGAAGCTGCCGAATAAGGCATCTGCTGCACAAGAAACCGGGCCTAGGCCCGGTTTTTTTATTACCTGCCTTAAAGTTTTTATCTATCGGATCGCTGTCTTTAATAAATTGGATTGCGGGAGGGCTGTCATTCATCCTTAACCTGCTTTTACGAAAAGCTACGTTCGGATAAGCGAGATCAATGCAAAGGCGCTTGGTTCAGCCGACAGGTTGTCCTCCGCCAATCCCTGGTCCACGCTGATGATTTCCGTGTAGCCGCTTCGCTTCATAGCACGTTAGCCGTTGAGGAGAGAGTAAATGGAAGAGAAGACCCGCCTGACCACTGCCGCTGGCGCACCGGTGGTCGATAACCAGAACGTGCAGACCGCCGGTCCGCGTGGCCCGATGTTGCTGCAGGACGTGTGGTTCCTCGAGAAGCTCGCCCACTTCGATCGCGAAGTGATCCCCGAGCGACGCATGCATGCGAAAGGCTCCGCGGCCTACGGCACCTTCACCGTCACCCATGACATCACCCCCTACACCCGGGCGAAGATCTTCTCCCAGGTCGGCAAGAAGACCGATATGTTCCTGCGCTTCTCCACCGTCGCCGGTGAGCGTGGCGCGGCGGATGCCGAGCGAGACATCCGCGGCTTCTCCATGCGTTTCTACACCGAGCAGGGCAACTGGGACCTGGTCGGCAACAACACCCCGGTGTTCTATCTGCGCGACCCGCTCAAGTTCCCCGATCTCAACCACGTGGTGAAGCGTGACCCGCGCACCAACCTGCGCAATGCGACCTTCAAGTGGGACTTTTTCTCTCACCTCCCCGAGTCGCTGCATCAGTTGACCATCGACTTCAGCGACCGCGGCCTGCCGAAGAGCTATCGGCACATCCATGGTTTCGGCAGCCATACCTTCAGCTTCATCAATGCGAACAACGAGCGCTTCTGGGTCAAGTTCCACTTCAAGACCCAACAGGGCATCGAGAACCTGACCAACGCCGAGGCCGCCGAAGTGATCGCCCAGGACCGCGAGAGTTCGCAGCGCGACTTGTACGAGAGCATCGAGAAAGGCGACTTCCCGCGCTGGAAGATGTACGTGCAGATCATGCCCGAGAAGGAAGCGGCCACCTATCGCTACAACCCGTTCGACCTGACCAAGGTCTGGCCCCACGGTGACTACCCGTTGATCGAAGTGGGCTTCTTCGAGCTGAACCGTAACCCGGACAACTACTTCGCCGAGGTCGAGCAGGCCGCTTTCACGCCGGCCAACGTGGTGCCCGGTATCGGTTTCTCGCCGGACAAGATGCTCCAGGGCCGTCTGTTCTCCTACGGCGACGCCCATCGCTATCGCCTGGGCGTCAACCACCACCAGATCCCGGTGAACGCCGCGCGTTGCCCGCACCAGGTCTACCACCGCGATGGCGGCATGCGGGTGGACGGCAACAACGCCCATCAGCGCGTCACCTACGAGCCGAACAGCTTCAACCAGTGGCAGGAGCAGCCTGACTTCTCCGAGCCGCCGCTGAGCCTGGAGGGCGCGGCGGACCACTGGAACCACCGGGTGGACGACGACTACTACAGCCAGCCCGCCGCGCTGTTCCATCTGTTCACCGACGAGCAGAAGCAGCGGCTGTTCGCCAACATCGCCGAAGACATCCGCGATGTACCGGAACAGATCCAGCGTCGCCAGATCGGCCTGTTCCTCAAGGTCGACCCGGCCTACGGCAAAGGCGTCGCCGACGCCCTCGGCCTGAAGCTGGACTGATGGCCTGATGAGGCCCCCGGCCCCCTTCCTAGGAAGGGGGCTTTTTTATCTGCATTGGCTTGACCCGGATCAGGCGGAGCCGGGAGCATATGCGGCTAGATTCCTAGTTTTCTCCAGGGAGAGCCCCCCGATGCAAGGCCATCCGGAAGTCATCGATTACCTCAACACGCTGCTGACCGGCGAGCTGGCCGCGCGCGACCAGTACTTCATCCACTCGCGCATGTACGAGGACTGGGGCTTCAGCAAGCTCTACGAGCGCCTCAACCACGAGATGGAGGAGGAGACCCAGCACGCCGACGCCCTGCTGCGCCGTATCCTCCTGCTCGAAGGTACGCCGCGCATGCGTCCCGACGATATCCACCCGGGCACCACGGTGCCGGAGATGCTCGAGGCCGACCTCAAGCTCGAGCGCCATGTCCGCGCCGCGCTGGCCAAGGGCATCGCCCTCTGCGAGCAGCACAAGGACTTCGTCAGCCGCGACATCCTCAAGGCCCAACTGGCCGACACCGAGGAAGACCACGCCTACTGGTTGGAGCAACAGCTTGGCCTGATCGCCAGGATGGGCCTGGAGAACTACCTGCAATCGCAGATCTGACCCTACCCCGCGGATACGAAAAAGCCCCTGCGCCTCACGGTCGCAGGGGCTTTTTCATGAGCGCCCGGCAATCAGGCGCGATCGCGTTCCAGCAGCGGCTTGAGGAAGTGGCCGGTGTGTGACTGGGGCATCTCGGCCACCTGCTCCGGCGTACCGTTGGCGATGATCTGGCCACCCTTGGAGCCGCCCTCGGGGCCGAGGTCGACCAGCCAGTCGGCGGTCTTGATCACGTCCAGGTTGTGCTCGATCACCACCACGGTGTTGCCGTGGTCGCGCAGGCGGTGGAGCACGTCGAGCAGTTGCTGGATGTCGGCGAAGTGCAGGCCGGTGGTCGGTTCGTCGAGGATGTACAGGGTCTTGCCGGTGTCGCGCTTGGACAGCTCGCGGGACAGCTTGACCCGCTGTGCCTCGCCGCCCGAGAGGGTGGTCGCGCTCTGGCCCAGCTTGATGTAGGACAGGCCGACGTCCATCAGTGTCTGCAGCTTGCGCGCCAGGGCGGGGACGGCGTCGAAGAACTCGCGGGCTTCCTCGATGGTCATCTCCAGCACCTCGTGGATGCTCTTGCCCTTGTAGCGGATCTCCAGGGTCTCGCGGTTGTAGCGCTTGCCCTTGCAGACGTCGCAGGGAACGTAGATGTCCGGCAGGAAGTGCATCTCCACCTTGATCACGCCGTCGCCCTGGCAGGCCTCGCAACGGCCGCCTTTGACGTTGAACGAGAAGCGGCCGGGACCGTAGCCGCGCGAGCGGGCCTCCGGCACGCCGGAGAACAGTTCGCGGATCGGCGTGAACAGGCCGGTATAGGTCGCCGGGTTGGAGCGCGGGGTACGACCGATCGGGCTCTGGTCGATGTCGACCACCTTGTCCAGGTGCTGCAGGCCGTCGAACGAGTCGTACGGCGCCACTTCCAGGGTAGTCGCGCCGTTCAGCGCGGTGGCGGTGATAGGGAACAGGGTGTTGTTGATCAGCGTCGACTTGCCGGAGCCCGAGACCCCGGTGATGCAGGTGAACAGGCCGACCGGGATTTCCAGGTTGACGTTCTGCAGGTTGTTGCCGCGGGCGCCTTTCAGCTTCAGCAGCTTCTTCTTGTCGCGCGGGGTGCGCTTGGCCGGAACCGCGATTTTCTTGCGCCCGGAAAGGTACTTGCCGGTCAGCGAGTCGGGGTGGTTCATCACCTGGTCGGGCGTACCTTCCGCCACTACCTGGCCGCCGTGCACGCCGGCCCCCGGACCGATGTCGACGACGTAGTCGGCGAGTCGGATCGCGTCCTCGTCGTGCTCGACCACGATCACCGTGTTGCCGAGGTTGCGTAGGTGGGTGAGGGTGCCGAGCAGGCGTTCGTTGTCGCGTTGGTGCAGGCCGATCGAGGGTTCATCGAGGATGTACATCACTCCCACCAGGCCGGCGCCGATCTGGCTGGCCAGGCGGATGCGCTGGGCTTCGCCGCCGGACAGGGTGTCGGCGCTGCGGTCGAGGGTCAGGTAGTCGAGGCCGACGTTGACCAGGAATTGCAGGCGGTCGCGGATTTCCTTGAGGATCTTCGCCGCGATCTCGCCACGGCGGCCGGTCAGGCTGAGTCCGGCGGCATACTCGCAGGCTTCGCCGACCGGCATCGCGGTGATCGCCGGCAGCGTCCGGTCGCCGACCCACACATGCCGCGCCTCGCGGCGCAGGCGGGTACCGTGGCAATCCGGGCAGGGCTGGGTGCTGAGGAACTTGGCCAGCTCCTCGCGGACCGTGGCCGACTCGGTCTCGCGGTAGCGCCGCTCAAGGTTCGGCAGGATGCCTTCGAAGGGATGCGAACGCTTGACGATGTCGCCGCGGTCGTTGAGATAGCGGAAGTCGACGTTTTCCCGGCCGGAGCCGTAGAGCACCACCTTCTGGTGCTCGGCGCCGAGTTCGTCGAAGGGTTCTTCCAGGCTGAAGCCGTAATGCTGGGCCAGCGAGCCGAGCATCTGGAAGTAATAGACGTTGCGCCGGTCCCAGCCGCGGATCGCGCCCTCGGCCAGGGTCAACTCGCCATTGACCACCCGGCGCGCGTCGAAGAATTGCTTCACGCCGAGGCCGTCGCAGGTCGGACAGGCGCCGGCCGGGTTGTTGAAGGAGAACAGCTTGGGTTCCAGCTCGCTGATCGAGTGGCCGCAGACCGGGCAGGCGAAGCGCGCCGAGAAGATGATCTCCTCGACATCCTCGTCCTCGTCCATCGGTGCTACCAGGGCGATACCGTCGGCCAGGGACAGGGCGGTCTCGAACGACTCGGCCAGGCGTTGCTGGAGGTCCGCGCGAACCTTGAAGCGGTCCACCACCACATCGATGCTGTGCTTCTTCTGCTTATCCAGCTTCGGCACTTCGTCGAGTTCGTAGAGCTTGCCGTCGACCCGGGCGCGGACGAAACCCTGCGCGCGCATCTCGTCGAACACCGCCAGGTGCTCGCCCTTGCGCTCGCGGATCACCGGCGCCAGCAGCATCAGCTTGCTGCCTTCCGGCAGGGCCAGGACCTGGTCGACCATCTGGCTGACGGTCTGCGCCTCCAGCGGGATGTCGTGGTCCGGGCAGCGCGGGGTACCGACGCGGGCATAAAGCAGGCGCAGGTAGTCGTAGATCTCGGTGATCGTACCCACGGTGGAGCGTGGGTTGTGGGAAGTGGACTTCTGTTCGATGGAAATCGCCGGCGACAGCCCTTCGATGGTGTCCACGTCCGGCTTCTCCATCATCGACAGGAACTGCCGGGCGTAGGCCGAGAGGGATTCCACGTAGCGCCGCTGGCCTTCCGCATAGAGCGTGTCGAAAGCCAGGGAAGACTTGCCGGAACCGGAAAGACCGGTGATCACGATCAGTTTGTCGCGTGGCAGTGTGAGGTCGACGTTCTTCAGGTTGTGGGTACGCGCCCCACGAATCAGGATCTTATCCACAGCGGCCTCGCATGGCGGGCGAAAACCGCTGATTATACGGCTGGCCGCTAGCGCGCGGCAAAGTGGCGCGCCTGTGCCGCGAGGGGGCGGACTGGTAGAATGCGCGGCATTTTTCCGGCGCGGGCATTGCCCCGGCCGCCCAGGAGCGGGCGGCGGCGCCATCGGCAGGGGCATGAGGCCTTGCCCTGCAGCGGTTTCTTCCATGAGGGTGTTATGCACGACTCACATACTGAGCGGATGAGCGGTACCGAAACGCGAGCGGCCGTCGGGCTGTCACTGGTATTCGCCTTCCGCATGCTCGGCATGTTCATGGTCCTGCCGGTGCTGGCCACCTACGGCCAGGACCTGGCCGGCGCGACCCCGGCGCTGATCGGCCTGGCCATCGGCGCCTATGGCCTGACCCAGGCGATCCTGCAGATTCCCTTCGGGACCATTTCCGACCGCATCGGCCGGCGCCCGGTGATCGTCGTCGGGCTGCTGATCTTTGCCGCCGGCGCGGCCCTCGCGGCCAATGCCGACTCCATCTGGGGGGTGATCGCCGGCCGCGTCCTGCAGGGCGCCGGGGCGATCTCGGCGGCGGTGATGGCACTGCTCTCCGACCTCACCCGCGAGCAGCACCGGACCAAGGCGATGGCGATGATCGGCATGAGCATCGGCGTCTCCTTCGCCGTGGCCATGGTGCTCGGCCCGGTGCTGACCCATCTGTTCGGCCTGCATGGGCTGTTCTGGTTCACCGCCGGGATGGCGCTGGTCGGCCTGCTGCTGATCCTGTTCTTCGTCCCGCAGCCCGACCACATGACCCAGCACCGCGAATCCAGCGTGGCGCGCCAGGCCCTGCTGCCGACCCTGAAGCACGGCGACCTGCTGCGCCTGGACGCCGGCATCCTGATCCTCCACGCCATCCTCATGGCCAGCTTCGTCGCCTTGCCGCTGGCGCTGGTGCACGAGGGCGGCCTGCCCAAGGAGCAGCACTGGTGGGTCTACCTGACCGCGCTGCTGGTCGGTTTCTTCGGCATGGTGCCGTTCATCATCTACGCCGAGAAGAAGCGTCGCATGAAGCGCGTGCTGACCGGCGCGGTGGCGACCCTGCTGGCCTGCGAACTGTTCTTCCTGGTCTTCGGTCACAGCCTGGCCATGCTGGTGGTCGGCACGGTGGTGTTCTTCACCGCCTTCAACCTGCTCGAAGCCTCGTTGCCGTCGCTGGTCAGCAAGGTCTCGCCGGCCGGCGGCAAGGGCACGGCAATGGGGGTGTATTCCACCAGCCAATTCCTCGGCGCGGCGCTGGGTGGCATCCTCGGCGGCTGGATGTTCCAGCACGGCGGGCTGAGCATGGTGTTCATCGGATGCGCGGTGCTCGCTGCCCTCTGGCTGGCGATTGCTGTTACCATGCGCGAACCGCCTTATGTGACCAGCATTCGCCTGCCGCTCGCGCCCGCCGCGCTGCAGGACGCGGTGCTGGTCCAGCGATTCAGGGCGTTGCCCGGTGTGGCAGACGCCGTGGTGGTGGCCGAGGAGGCCGCCGCCTATGTCAAAGTGGATACCCAACAAGTGGATCGCACCGCCCTCGAGCGCCTGGCCCAGGCCGCGCCGGGCGGATGCTGAACCTTAGGAGAACGTCATGGCCCGTGGGGTTAACAAAGTCATTCTGGTTGGTAACGTCGGTGGTGACCCGGAAACCCGCTACATGCCCAACGGCAATGCGGTGACCAACATCACCCTCGCCACCAGCGAGAGCTGGAAGGACAAGCAGACCGGCCAGCAACAGGAGCGCACCGAATGGCACCGCGTGGTGTTCTTCGGCCGCCTGGCGGAGATCGCCGGCGAGTACCTGCGCAAGGGTTCCCAGGTCTACGTCGAAGGCAGCCTGCGCACCCGCAAGTGGCAGGGCCAGGATGGTCAGGATCGCTACACCACCGAGATCGTGGTCGACATCAACGGCAACATGCAGTTGCTCGGCGGCCGCCCCTCCGGCGACGATTCGCAGCGCGCCCCGCGCGAGCCCATGCAGCGCCCGCAGCAGGCCCCGCAGCAACAGTCGCGTCCGGCCCCGCAGCAGCAACCGGCGCCGCAACCGGCCCAGGACTACGACAGCTTCGACGACGACATTCCGTTCTAAGCGACGCCCTTGCGGCGCGGCCCGTCCGCGCCACGGGCAGACCTTCGAAGACCCCCTGCCGCCCTCGGGCCGCAGGGGGTCTTCGTTTTCAGGCGACGCCGCGTTGCAAGGGCACTTCGTCCAGGCCGCCTATGGCGGACAGAGCGTCCCGCATGGCACTGAGCTTAAGGCAGGTTTCGCGATACTCGTGGGCCGGTTCCGAATCGCCTACCAGACCGCAGCCGGCGAACAGGTAGCCCCGGCCCGGCGTGAGCAGGGCCGAGCGCAGCGCCACCAGGAAATCGCCGTTGCCTTCGCCGTCGAGCCAGCCCAGCGGCGCGGCGTACCAGCCACGATCCATCCCTTCGTGCTGGCGGATGTAGTCCAGCGCCGCGCTGCGTGGGTAGCCGCCCACCGCGGGGGTCGGATGCAGCGCCTGCAGCAGCCGCAGGATGCCGCCTGCGTCGGCGAGGCGGGCGCGGATCGGCGTGTTCAGGTGCTGGACTCGCGCCAGTCGTTTCAGGCCAGGCGCATCGGGGATTTCCAGCGCCTCGCTGAAGGGTTCCAGGGCCGTACGGATCGCCTCCACCACCAACTGGTGTTCGTGCCTGTCCTTGGCGCTGTCCAGCAGGGCCTGTCCGAGCCACGCATCTTCCTGGGCGTCGCCGCCGCGGGCGATGGTCCCGGCCAGGGCATGGGTGAGTGCCTCGCCGGCGCGAATGCGGACCAGGCGTTCCGGGGAGGCGCCGAGGAAGCAGGCGTTGCCGCGGCGACAGGCGAACAGCTGGGCGTCGGCATGTTGCAGACGCAGGTGTTCGATGACCTGCCACGGCTCGATGTCGCCGAGAGGCCGGGCCTGGGTGCGGGCCAGCACGACCTTGCCGAAGCGTCCCTGGCGGACACTGCTTACCGCGTCGCTCACCTTGGCTTCCCATTGCCTGCGCTCCTGCGCCGAAGCGTCGCCCTGCGCGCCAGCGGTCGGCCCCGGGGGCCGGCGCCTGGCCGGCTGCCTCAGGCGCAGTAGCGCCGAGCAGTGGTAGGCGGCCAGGGCCAGGGCATCTTCGCCGGGCTTGGCCAGGTGTTGGCAGAGTACCCGGTAGCGTTCGCCCTCGCGCAGCACGGTGATGCCGGCGAGCATCAGGCTGGCATCGGCGAAGGCTTGCCAGTGTTCCTCGCGCGGGCCGCGCGGGCCGCGCGGATCGAAGCGGAATCCGCCGCACAGGCGCGGCGCCAGCGGGCCCTCGACCACGGCGTCGGCGCAGAGCAATTGCCAGTTTTCCTCGATCCGGGCGAAGCGCTGTTCGCCGTGGCCTTGCAGCTCCAGGGCGCAGCCCCAGGCGAAGAACGCCAGCTCGGGCTGTTCCCAGTACAGGCAGGGCGTTTGCCGGTCGTCCCAGGCACCGAATACCTGCAGCGGGTCCAATGGGTCGATCTCGAACGACGCCGCCACCAGCACCGGACGATCGAGCGCCTGCGCCTGGCCGATGGCGCGCTCGAAGGTGCCGCGCAAGGCGTGCAGGCACTGGCTCAGGGGCGCCAGCCGGCTCATGCGGCACCCCGTGTCTGGCGCCAGTACTTGATCTGCTCGGCGATGTACCAGTGGATGATCTGCGCGAACAGTCCCTCGACGAAGGGCGCGTCGAGTCCGTTTTCCTCGGCCCAGCGGGCGCGCTCGGGGAGCATCGCGGCGACCCGCTCGGGCGCCGGAATCGCCGCTTCGCTGGCCTTGAAGCGCGACGCCGCCTTGACGTAGTCCATGCGGCGGCCGAGGGCCTGGACGATATCCAGGTCGATCCGGTCGATGGCCTCGCGGATGTCCGCCAGGCCGGTGCAGTCTTCGGGAGTTTTCATCATGCAACCTCTCGGGAAAGGGCGTCGGGATGTGCGAGGCGGCGCAGCAGGTGCTCGATCACCGCGTCGCGCCTCTCGCTCAGGTAGAAGTGGCCGCCAGGAAAGCGCCGCAGCCTGGCGGGAGCCCGGCTGGCGTCGCTCCAGGCCTGCGCCTCGGCCGCGCTGACTTCCTCGTCGTGCTCGCCGAGGAGGACGTCGAGGGCGCAGGCCAGGGCGATGGGCTGCGCCCGTCGGTAGGTCTCGATTGCCTGGTAGTCGGCGCGCAGGATCGGCAGGAACAGCGCGCGCAGGTCGGCGTCCTCGAGTAGCTCGCTGGCGCCACCCTGGCGGCGGACGTCCTCCAGCAGCGCCGCCTCGTCGCCGCGGTGCAATGCGCCGCCGCGTTGCCGGTGCGGTGCCGGATGGGCGGAGACGAACAGGTTGCGCAGCGGCGCGCCGGCGCTTTCCAGGCGCAGGGCGGTTTCGTAGGCCAGCGCCGCGCCGAGACTGTGGCCGAACAGCGCCAGGGGCGCGTCGGCGAAATCGCGCAGGGCGAGGGCGGCGCCGTCGGCGAGGTCCTCCAGGCGGGTGGTCGGCGCCTCGTTGAAGCGGTCCTCGCGACCCGGGTACTGCAGGGCAAGCAGGTCGATGTCTGGTGGCAGGCGTTCGCTCCAGCTACGGAAGAAGCTGGCGCTGCCGCCTGCATGGGGGAAGCAGGCCAGGCGCAGGCGCGGCATCGGCGTCAGGCGGAACGGCCGGACCCAGGCGGCGCTCATGCGCGGGCCTCCAGCTCGCGGCGCAGGCGCTCGCGCAGGTCCTTCTTGCTGATCTTGCCGATGCCGGTCTGGGGGAAGGCCGGAACCAGCTCGATGCGGTCCGGCACCTTGAACGCGGCCAGCCCGCAGGCGTGCAGGTATTGCTTCAGCTTCAGCGCCGAGGGCGCCGGCTGGCGCGGGATGACGAAGGCGCAGGTGCGCTCGCCGAGCAGGCTGTCGGGCATCGCCACGACGGTGGCGTCGTGCACCTGCGGATGGGCGATCAGCAGGTTCTCCACCTCTTCCGCGGCGATCTTCTCGCCGCCGCGGTTGATCTGGTCCTTGTCGCGGCCCTCCACCACCAGGTAGCCGTCCTTGTCGCGGCTGACCCGGTCGCCGGTGCGGTAGAAGCCGTCCGCGCTGAAGGCCTTGGCGTTGTGTTCGGGCAGGCGGTAGTAGCCGCGGATGGTGTAGGGACCGCGCACGGTCAGTTCGCCGACCTCGCCGGGGCCGACCTCGCGGCCCTCGGCGTCGACCACCCGCACTTCGTCGTCCGGCGACAGCGGCCGGCCCTGGGTATGCAGCACGCGTTCGGGCGGATCGTCCAGGCGGGTGTAGCAGATCAGCCCCTCGGCCATTCCCAGCACCTGTTGCAACTGGCAGCCGAGCACCGGTGCGACGCGTTGCGCGGCACTGCTGCCGAGCCTGGAACCGCCGACCTGGAGCAGACGCAGGCTGGATAGATCGGCGCGGCGGCTTTCCTGGGCATCCAGCCAGAGCATCGCCAGCGGCGGTACCAGGGCGGTGTGGGTGACCCGTTCACGGGCGATCAGGGCGAAGCAATGCTCGGGATCGGCGCGCTGGCTGACCACCACGCGGCCGCCGGCCAGCAGCGTGCCGATCACTCCGGGGCAGCAGAGGGTGAAGTTGTGCGCCATCGGCAACCCGGTGAGGTACACCGTGTGCTCGTCGAAGCCGCAGACCTCGGCGCTGGCGCGGACGTTGTAGAGATACTCGCGATGACGCCGGGGAATCAGCTTCGGCGTGCCGGTGGTGCCGCCGGACAACTGGAAGCAGGCGATATCCTCGGCGCGGGCGGCGCATTCTTCCAGCGCGTCGGCCTGGTACAGCGGTGCCAGCGCTTGCAGCGGCGCCTCGGCCTCGCCGTGGATCAGCGCCATCCGGCAGGCGCCGCTGGCGAGCAGCTCACGGGCCATCGGCCGTGGGTCGAAGCCGTCGATCCGTTCGGCGCCGATGTAGGCCTTGGCCTCAGCGAAGCGGCAGAAACCGCTGATCTCATGCTGGCGATGGGCGGGGAGGGCGAGCACCGGGCGTACGCCGAGCTGGAACAGGGCGAAGCAGGTCTCGACGAAGGCGATGCCGTTGGGCAGGTGCAGCACTACCGTGTCGCCATGTGCGAGGCCGGCCTGGCGCAGTCCGGCTGCCAGGCGGCGGCAGCGCTGGAGCAGGTCGGCATAGCTGAGCCGCTGGTCGTCGTCGCAGAGCGCGATCCGCCGCGGATGGCGCGCGGCGCTGGCGGCCAGGGCTTCGGCGAAGTTCTGGTCCTGCCAGTGGCCGGCGTCGAGATAGCGGCGGACGAAGGCGGCGGGCCAGTCGGGGGCGTCGTCGACGGCCGATGGGGTGGCGGGCGAGGAAGTCATGCGATCTCCGTGGATGCGGTCGATTGCCATTGCTGGGAAATGAGATTTATTATCATTGGCGGGCGGCAGGGACCGCGCAAGCCCGCGCCTTTCGATTGCGGGGCTTTTTCATTCGCTGCAGGGGCGGAGTGCAGGGCGCTTTGTCCATCTCCGCTAAAAAGTCCCCCTGCCCCCACGTATCCAGGAAGGCGTCGCCGCGTCGGCAGCGCCCGGGCTACAGGAAAACCTGATGACCATCACCATCATTGCTCCGCCACAGGCCGATGCCGCCGCGCCGGCACCGGGCAACCGGCCCGGCGTCGCGCACATCGATCCGAACATGAAGCTGGTGACCGGAACCTTCTGTTCGGCCAGCGAGGACTGGTTCGAGGAACCGCTGGAGCGCGGCCTGCGCCTGATCCTCGTGCAGAGCGGCCAGTTGCGCTGCCGGATCCCCGGCCAGCCCGAGCACCTCATCGAGGGGCCGAGCCTGTGCACCATCGCCAACGACGGCGACTTCACCTCGGCGCAGATCTACGGCACCGACAAGCCGTTGCGCTACACCATCGTCCAGCTCGGCGTCGAAGCCCTGGACAGCCGCCTCGGCTGGCTGCCCGAGCAACTGATACGCCGCCCCGGCGGCGATCCGCGGATCATGAGCTGCCCGGCGCCGCGGGCGATGCAGGCGTTGGCCTCGCAGATCGCCACCTGCCAGATGCTCGGTCCGACCCGCGATCTCTACCTCGGCGGCAAGGCCCTGGAGTTGGCCGCGCTCAGCGCCCAGTTCCTTTCCGGCGAGGGGCGCCCCGTCGAGGAGCCGCGCATCACCTGCTCGGAGGTCGAGCGCATCCACGCCGCCCGCGACCTGCTGGTCGGCGCCTTGCAGGAGCCGCCGTCGCTGGACACGCTGGCCAGCCGCGTGGGCATGAACCCGCGCAAGCTGACCGCCGGCTTCCGCAAGGTATTCGGCGCCAGCGTATTCGGCTACCTGCAGGAGTACCGCCTGCGCGAGGCGCACCGGATGCTCTGCGACGAAGAGGCGAACGTCTCCACGGTGGCCTACCGGGTGGGCTACAGCCCGGCGCATTTCTCCATCGCTTTCCGCAAGCGCTACGGCATCTCCCCCAGCGAGATCCGCTGAGTCTCCGCGACGACCCCCGACCCGGCCACGGGAGGGGCGTCGCCGCTGCGGGATGACGCTGCATCTAACGAAACAGTCCGGCTGTCTAAAGCATTGCCGGCCAGGCCTCCCAGGCAAGTGAGATAAGGTCGCATTTGATAATCGTTGCCAGGAACTGGCAACCGACTTCAGATGCTTGCCCTAGGGAGCCCCCATGGATCTGCCCCCCGATTCCCGTACCGCCCTGCGCGACTGGCTGACCGAGCAGCTCGCCGACCTGCTCGGCGAACCGCTTGCCGACGTGCGCGCCCTGGCGGACGACGACGACCTGCTGGGCTGCGGCCTCGACTCGATCCGCCTGATGTACCTGCAGGAACGCCTGCGCGCGCGTGGCTCGACGCTGGACTTCGCCCAGTTGACGCAGCGCCCCTGCCTGGGGGCCTGGCTCGACCTGCTGGCCTGCGCGGACCGGCTGTCCGCCCCGACAACGGTCGCGCTGCCGGCGGCGCAGGATCGCGACCAGCCGTTCGAGCTGTCTTCCGTGCAGCAGGCCTACTGGCTGGGACGTGGCGCCGGCGAGGTGCTGGGCAACGTCAGCTGCCATGCCTTCCTGGAATTCCGCGCGCGGGATGTCGACCCGCAGCGCCTGGCCGCGGCGGCGGAGTGCGTGCGTCAACGCCACCCGATGCTGCGGGCGCGCTTCTTCGACGGTCGCCAGCAGATCCTTCCGACGCCGCCGCTGTCCTGCTTCGACCTGCAGGACTGGCGCACTTTGCAGGTGGACGAGGCCGAGCGCGACTGGCAGGCGCTGCGCGACTGGCGCGCCCATGAATGCCTGGCGGTGGAGCGTGGCCAGGTGTTCCTGCTCGGGCTGGTGCGCATGCCGGGCGGCGAGGATCGCCTCTGGCTGAGTCTCGACCTGCTTGCCGCCGATGTCGAAAGCCTGCGCCTGCTGCTGGCCGAACTGGGCGTTGCCTACCTGGCGCCGGAGTGCCTGGCGGAGCCGCCGGCGCTGCATTTCGCCGACTACCTGGCGCGCCGTGCGGCGCAACGCGCCGAGGCCGCGGCGCGGGCCCGCGACTACTGGCTGGAACGCCTGCCGCGCTTGCCGGACGCGCCGGCCCTGCCATTGGCCTGCGCGCCGGAAAGCATCCGCCAGCCGCGCACCCGGCGCCTGGCATTCCAGCTTTCCGCCGGCGAGAGCCGGCGCCTGGAGCGTCTTGCCGCGCAGCATGGCGTGACCTTGTCCAGCGTGTTCGGCTGCACCTTCGCGCTGGTCCTGGCGCGCTGGAGCGAAAGCGCGGAATTTCTCCTCAACGTGCCGTTGTTCGATCGGCATGCCGACGACCCGCGTATCGGCGAAGTGATCGCCGACTTCACCACCCTCTTGCTGCTGGAGTGCCGGATGCAGGCCGGGGTGTCCTTCGCCGAGGCGGTGAAGAGCTTCCAGCGCAACCTCCACGGAGCCATCGACCACGCCGCATTCCCCGCCCTGGAGGTGCTCCGCGAGGCGCGCCGGCGGGGCCAGCCGCGCTCGGCGCCGGTGGTGTTCGCCAGCAACCTGGGCGAGGAGGGCTTCGTCCCGGCGGCCTTCCGCGACGCTTTCGGCGATCTCCACGACATGCTCTCGCAGACCCCGCAGGTCTGGCTCGACCACCAGCTCTACCGGGTGGGCGACGGTATCCTGCTGGCCTGGGACAGCGTCGTCGGCCTGTTCCCCGAAGGTCTGCCGGAAACCATGTTCGAAGCCTACGTGGGGCTGCTCCAGCGTCTCTGCGACAGCGCCTGGGAGCAGCCCGCCGATCTGCCGTTGCCCTGGGCGCAGCAGGCGCGCCGGGCCCTGCTCAACGGCCAGCCGGCATGCGCCACGGCGCGCACCCTGCATCGCGACTTCTTCCTTCGCGCCGCCGAGGCGCCGGATGCTGACGCGCTGCTCTATCGCGACCAACGTGTCACCCGCGGCGAACTGGCCGAGCGTGCGCTGCGCATCGCCGGCGGCCTGCGCGAAGCCGGGGTGCGCCCCGGCGACGCGGTCGAGGTCAGCCTGCCGCGCGGACCGCAGCAGGTCGCGGCGGTATTCGGTGTGCTCGCCGCAGGCGCCTGCTACGTGCCGCTGGACATCGACCAGCCGCCCGCACGGCGGCGCCTGATCGAAGAGGCCGCCGGGGTATGCCTGGCGATCACCGAGGAGGACGATCCGCAGGCCTTGCCGCCGCGCCTGGATGTCCAGCGCCTGCTGCGCGGCCCGGCGCTGTCCGCCCCCGTGCCGCTGGCGCCGCAGGCGAGTGCCTATGTGATCTACACCTCGGGCTCCACCGGGGTGCCCAAGGGCGTCGAGGTCAGCCACGCGGCGGCGATCAATACCATCGACGCGCTGCTCGACCTGCTGCGGGTGGACGCATCGGATCGCTTGCTGGCGGTCTCCGCACTGGACTTCGATCTGTCGGTCTTCGACCTGTTCGGCGGCCTCGGCGCCGGTGCCAGCCTGGTCCTGCCGGCCCAGGAACAGGCGCGCGATGCCGCCGCCTGGGCGGAGGCTATCCAGCGGCATGCGGTGAGCCTGTGGAACTCGGCGCCGGCCTTGCTGGAGATGGCCCTCAGCCTGCCGGCGAGCCAGGCCGACTATCGCAGTCTGCGGGCGGTGCTGCTGTCCGGCGACTGGGTGGCCCTGGACCTGCCCGGCCGCCTGCGCCCACGTTGTGCCGAAGGCTGCCGCCTGCATGTGCTGGGTGGCGCTACCGAAGCGGGCATCTGGTCGAACCTGCAGAGCGTCGATACGGTGCCGCCGCACTGGCGTTCGATTCCCTACGGCCGGCCATTGCCGGGACAGGCCTACCGGGTGGTCGACGCCCACGGGCGCGACGTGCCGGACCTGGTGGTCGGCGAGCTGTGGATCGGCGGCGCCAGCCTGGCCCGCGGCTATCGCAACGATCCCGAACTCAGCGCCCGGCGCTTCGTCCACGATGCTCAGGGCCGCTGGTATCGCACCGGCGATCGCGGTCGCTACTGGGGCGACGGTACCCTGGAATTCCTCGGTCGGGTCGACCAGCAGGTGAAAGTGCGCGGCCAGCGCATCGAGTTGGGCGAGGTGGAGGCCGCGCTGTGCGCCCAGGTTGGCGTGGAGAGCGCCTGCGCGGCGGTGCTCGGCGGTGGCGTGGCGAGCCTCGGCGCGGTGCTGGTACCGCGCCTGGCGCCACGGGCCGAAGGCTCCATGGAACTACCGGCCGCACAGCCCTTTGCCGGCCTGGCAGAGGCCGAGGCGGTACTCACCCGGGAAATCCTCGGCGCGCTGCTGGAGGCGCCGCTGGAGCTAGACGACGGTTTGCGCCGGCGCTGGCTGGACTGGCTAGCGGACTCCGCCGCCAGCGCGCTGCCGCCGCTCGACGAGGCGTTGCGCCGGCTCGGCTGGCAGGCCGCGGGGCTGACCGCGATGGGCAACGCTCTGCGCGGCCTGCTCGCCGGCGAACAGGTGCCGGCCGCGCTGCTCCTCGATCCCTGGCTGGCGCCGCAGGCGGTGGCCGCGCGCCTGCCGGACGGCCGCGAGGCCCTGGCGCGCCTGCTCGAAGCGCTGCCGACTCCGGCTGCCGGCGAACGCCTGCGGGTGGCGGTGTTGGATACCCGCGCCGGGCTCTGGCTCGACCAGGGCATGGCCTCGCTGTTGCGCCCGGGGCTGGAACTGACCCTCTTCGAACGCAGCCGCGTCCTCCTCGACGCCGCCGCCACCCGCTTGCCGGAACGGATCGTGGTGCAGGCGCTGGATGACGGCCTGCTACCTGCCGAGCACCTCGGTCGCTACGACCGGGTGATCAGCTTCGCCGCGCTGCACGCCTACGAGGCCAGCCGCGAAGGCCTGGCGCTGGCGGCGGCGCTGCTGCGCCCGCAGGGCCGCCTGTTGCTGGTGGACCTGCTATGCGAGTCGCCACTGGCGCTGCTCGGTGCGGCCTTGCTCGACGACCGGCCGCTGCGCCTGGCGGAGCTGCCGAGCCTGTTGGCCGATCTCGCCGCTGCGGGACTGGCGCCGCGTTGCCTGTGGCGCAGCGAACGGATCGCCCTGGTCGAGGCGCTGGCGCCGGGGCTCGGGCTCGACGCCGCCGCGCTCCAGGCCGGCCTGGAGCAACGCCTGCCCCAGGCGATGCGGCCCGAACGCCTGTGGTGCCTGCCAAGCCTGCCGTTGAACGGCAATGGCAAGGTCGATCGTCGCCGCCTGGCCGAGAGCATGACCCGCGCACTCGGCGAGTGTCGTCACGAGCCCTCGGCGGAGGAGCCGCTGGAAGCCCATGAGCAGGCGCTGGCCGAGTGCTGGGAAGCGGTCCTCAAACGCCCGGTGCGTCGTCGCGAGGCGAGCTTCTTCAGCCTCGGCGGCGACAGCCTGCTGGCGACCCGCCTGCTGGCCGGCATACGTGAGCGTTTCGGCGTACGCCTGGGCATGGCCGACTTCTATCGCCAGCCGACCCTGGCCGGTCTTGCCCGCCACTTGCAGGCGCAGACCGTCGAAATCGAGGAAACCCAACTGGAAGAGGGCGTGCTATGAGCCTCGGCGAACTGCTGGAAACCTGCCGCAGCCGGCGCATCGAACTCTGGAGCGAGGCGGGCCGCCTGCGCTATCGCGCCCCCCAGGGCGCCCTCGACGCCGGCCTCGCCGAGCGCCTGCGGGCCGAGCGCGAGGCTCTGCTGGAACACCTGGAGGGCGGCCCTGGCTGGCGCGCCGAACCCGACCTGGCCCACCAGCGCTTCCCGCTGACCCCGGTGCAGGCCGCCTACGTGCTGGGCCGCCAGGCGGCCTTCGACTACGGCGGTAACGCCTGCCAGCTGTACGCCGAGTACGACTGGCCGGCCGACACCGATCCGGCGCGCCTGGAGGCGGCCTGGAACGCCATGGTCGAGCGCCACCCGATGCTGCGCGCGGTGATCGAGGACAACGCCTGGCAGCGCGTGCTGCCCGAGGTGCCCTGGCAGCGGCTGACCGTACATGCCTGCGCGGGGCTCGACGAGGCCGCTTTCCAGGCGCACCTGGAGCGGGTCCGCGAACGCCTCGACCACGCCTGCGCGGCGCTCGACCAGTGGCCGGTCCTGCGCCCCGAGCTGAGTATCGGCCAGGATGCCTGCGTGCTGCACTGCTCGGTGGATTTCACCCTGGTCGACTACGCCAGCCTGCAATTGCTGCTTGGCGAATGGCGCCGCCGCTATCTCGATCCGCAATGGACGGCGGAACCGCTGGAGGCGACCTTCCGCGACTATGTCGGCGTCGAGCAGCGTCGACGCCAGTCGCCGGCCTGGCAGCGCGACCGCGACTGGTGGCTGGCGCGCCTCGACGCGCTGCCGGGGCGTCCCGACCTGCCGCTGCGGGCGCAGCCGGACACCCGGTCCACGCGCTTCCGGCACTTCCACGCGCGCCTCGACGAGGCCGCCTGGCAGGCGCTCGGCGCGCGCGCCGGCGAACACGGCCTGAGCGCTGCCGGCGTGGCCCTGGCAGCCTTCGCCGAGACCATCGGTCGCTGGAGCCAGGCACCGGCGTTCTGTCTCAACCTGACGGTACTCAACCGGCCGCCGCTGCATCCGCAGCTGGCGCAGGTGCTCGGTGACTTCACCGCGCTCAGCCTGCTGGCGGTGGACAGCCGCCACGGCGACAGTTTCGTCGAGCGTGCCCGACGCATCGGCGAGCAGATGTTCGACGATCTCGACCACCCGACCTTCAGCGGCGTCGACCTGCTGCGCGAACTGGCGCGCCGGCGCGGTCGCGGCGCCGACCTGATGCCGGTGGTGTTCACCAGTGGCATCGGCAGCGTGCAGCGCCTGCTCGGCGATGGCGAGGCGCCGCGCGCGCCACGCTACATGATCAGCCAGACCCCGCAGGTCTGGCTGGACTGCCAGGTCACCGACCAGTTCGGCGGCCTGGAGATCGGCTGGGACATACGCCTCGGGTTGTTCCCCGAGGGCCAGGCGGAAGCCATGTTCGACGACTTCGTCGGGCTGCTCCGGCGCCTGGCGCAGAGCCCGCGCGCCTGGACCGACGGTGATGCCACGGAACCCGTCGAGGCGCCGCCGCAGGCGTTGCCCGGTAGTGCCCGGAGCATCGCCGCCGGTTTCGCCGAGCGTGCCCTGCTGTCCCCCGACGCCACGGTGATCCACGATGCCGTCGGCAGCTACAGCTATCGCCAGGTCGCCCAGCACGCCAGCGCCCTGCGCCGCGTCCTGGAAGCGCACGGCGCGGGCCGTGGCCGGCGGGTCGCGGTGATGCTGCCGAAAAGCGCCGCGCAACTGATCGCGGTGATCGGCATCCTCCAGGCCGGTGCCGCCTATGTGCCGGTGGACATCCGCCAGCCGTTGCTGCGGCGCCAGGCGATCCTCGCCAGCGCCGAAGTGGTCGCGCTGGTCTGCCTGGAAAGCGATGTCCCGGACGCCGGCTGCGCCTGCGTGGCTATCGACCGGCTGGCCGCCGACAGCGACTGGCCGCCACCGCCCGCGGCGGAGGTGGCGGCGGACGACCTCGCCTACGTGATCTACACCTCCGGCTCCACCGGCACGCCCAAGGGCGTGATGCTCAGCCATGCGGCGGTGAGCAACACGCTGCTCGACATCAACCAGCGCTACGGCGTCGACGCCAACGACCGCGTCCTCGGCCTCGCCGAGCTGAGCTTCGACCTCTCGGTCTACGACTTCTTCGGCGCCACCGCGGCGGGGGCCCAGGTGGTCCTGCCGGACCCGGCGCGCGGCAGCGATCCTTCGCATTGGGCGGAACTGCTGGAACGCCACGCCATCACCCTGTGGAACTCGGTGCCGGCCCAGGGCCAGATGCTCATCGATTACCTGGAGAGCGAGCCGCAACGCCACCTGCCGGGACCGCGCTGCGTGCTCTGGTCCGGTGACTGGATTCCGGTCAGCCTGCCGACCCGCTGGTGGCGGCGCTGGCCGGACAGCGCGCTGTTCAGCCTGGGCGGCGCCACCGAGGCGGCGATCTGGTCGATCGAGCAGCCGATCCGCCCGCAGCACACCGAGCTGGCCAGCATCCCTTATGGCCGCGCCCTGCGCGGGCAGAGCGTGGAAGTCCTGGATGCCCGCGGGCGGCGCTGCCCGCCGGGCGTGCGCGGCGAGATCCATATCGGCGGGGTGGGCCTGGCGCTCGGCTACGCCGGCGATCCGCAGCGCACCGCCGAACGCTTCGTCCGTCACCCCGATGGCCGTCGCCTGTATCGCACCGGCGACCTCGGCCGCTACCTGGCCGACGGCAGCATCGAGTTCCTCGGTCGCGAGGACGACCAGGTGAAGATTCGCGGCCACCGCATCGAACTGGCCGAGCTGGACGCCGCGCTGTGCGCCCATCCGCAGGTCAACCTGGCGGCCACCGTGGTGCTCGGCGAGACCCACGAGCGCAGCCTGGCCAGCTTCGTCACCCTGCATGCGCCGGCGGAGGCTGGCGAGGACCCGTGCACGGCGCTCGACACGGTGCGCCAGCGGGCGGCCCAGGCCTTGCGCCGCGACTGGGGCAGCGAGGAGGGCATCGCCGCGGCGGTGGCCGCACTCGACCGTGCCTGCCTCGCCTCGTTGGCCGCCTGGCTGGCCGGCAGCAGTCTGTTCGCCAGTGCGACGCCGCTGGACTTCGCCACCCTGTGCCAGCGCCTGGGTATCGCCGAGGCGCGCCAGCGCCTGCTGCGCCACTGGTTGCGCCAGCTGGAGGAGGGCGGCTACCTGCGCGCCGAGGGCGAGGGCTGGCTGGGCTGCGCCGAGCGTCCCGCGCAGAGTCCGGAGGACGCCTGGACGGCGTTCGCCGGCTGCGCGCCGGCGGCGCTCTGGCCGGCCGAGCTGGTCGCCTACCTGCGTGACAGCGCGCAATCCCTCGGCGAGCAACTGGCCGGGCGGATCAGCCCGGCGGCGCTGATGTTCCCGCAGGGCTCGGCGCGCATCGCCGAGGCCATGTACAGCCAGGGCCTGCATGCCCAGGCGCTGCACGAGGCGATGGCCGAGGCCATCGCCGCCATCGTCGAGCGCCAGCCGCAACGGCGCTGGCGCCTGCTGGAGCTTGGCGCCGGCACCGCCGCCGCCAGCCGCGCGGTGATCGCCCGGTTGGCGCCGCTGGTGCAGCGAGGGGCGGAGGTGGACTACCTGTTCACCGACGTTTCCAGCTACTTCCTCGCCGCCGCCCGCGAGCGCTTCGCCGACCAGCCGTGGGTACGCTTCGGCCGCTTCGACATGAACGGCGATCTTCTCGACCAGGGCGTGGCGCCGCACTCGGTGGATATCCTGCTCAGCTCCGGGGCCTTGAACAACGCGCTGGACACCCCGGCGCTGCTGGCCGGCCTGCGCGAGCTGCTGAGCGCCGACGCCTGGCTGGTGATCCAGGAACTGACGCGCGAGCACAACGAGATCAGCGTCAGCCAGAGCCTGATGATGGAAAACCCGCGCGACCTCCGCGACGAGCGCCGCCAACTGTTCGTCCACACCGGGCAATGGCTGGAGTGGCTGGCGGCACAGGGTGGCGACCTGGCTTGCGGGGTGGTGCCGCCGGGCAGCGCTCTCGACCTGCTTGGCTACGATGTCCTGCTGGCTCGCTGCAAGACCGACCGCGCCCGCCTGGAGCCGGCCGAGCTGCTGGCCTTCGTCGAAGCGCGGGTGCCGCGCTACATGCTCCCGGCGCAGTTGCGCGTGCTCGAACGCCTGCCGGTCACCGGCAACGGCAAGATCGACCGCAAGGCCCTGACCGGCTTTGCCCGCCAGCCCCAGGCGGACCTTCGGCATGGCGTCGCGCAGGCACCGGCCGACGAACTGGAGAATGCGCTGCTGGCACTCTGGCGGGAGGTGCTGGACAACCCGTCGCTGGGCGTCGAGCAAGACTTCTTCGGGGCTGGCGGCGACTCGCTGTTGATCGCCCAGTTGATCGCCCGTTTGCGCGAACGACTGGAAAGCGCCCGCCGGCATCCGTTCGATCGCCTGCTACGCTGGGCGCTCAGCCAGCCGACGCCGCGCGGCCTGGCCGAACGCCTGCGCAGCGCGCCGGAAGAGGGCCGTGGGCCAGCCCTGGCCGCGGCGCGCGGCGTCGCCCCGGCGCAGACCGGCATGTCGCGCGCACCGCTCGCCGAGGGCGCGGTGGCGCTCGACCCGCTGGTGCGCCTGGTGCCCGGCGAGGGCGTGCCGAGGGTGCTGGTCCACGAAGGCCTCGGCACGCTGCTGCCGTACCGCCCGCTGCTTCGCGCCCTGGGTGAGGGGCGGCCGTTGCTGGGCCTGGCCGTGCATGACAGCGACGCCTACCTGGCGATCCCCGCCGAGCATCTCAACGCCTGCCTCGGCCGCCGCTACGCTGAGGCGCTCCATGGCGCCGGGCTGCGTGAGGTTGACCTGCTCGGCTACTGCTCCGGCGGGCTGGTCGCCCTGGAGACCGCCAAGTCCCTGGTCCAGCGCGGGGTGCGCGTGCGCCAGCTGGATATCGTCTCCAGCTACCGGATTCCCTACCGGGTGGACGACGAGCGCCTACTGTTGTTCAGCTTCGCCGCGACCCTCGGACTGGATACCGCGGCGCTCGGCTTCCCCGCGCCGGAACGTCTCGGCCAGGCGGTGCAGGCGGCGCTCGCGCAGACACCGGAGCGCCTGGGCGCCGAGGCGCTGGCGGAGCTACCGGGCCTGGCCGATCTCGTCGCCCTGCGCGGCCGCGTGCTACAGGCGGCCAGCGGTAGCGCCGACGCCGCCAGCGTCGAACGCGACACCCTCTACCGACTGTTCTGCCACTCGGTGCGTGCCAGCCAGGCCGAGGCGCCGGAGCCCTACGTCGGCGCGCTGCGGCTGTTCGTGCCGGACGCCGGCAACCCATTGGTGCCGTGTTACGCCGAGGCCCTGGAGACCCAATGGCGGGCCGCCGCGCTCGGCGCGTGCGGCATCCACGAGGTGCCCGGCGGGCACTTCGACTGCCTGGGCGAAGCCCTGGCGCAATCCCTGTCGAAACCCATGCCAGAGGAGGCGAGCCGATGAGCGACGTCCGTTCCGTGGTGGTCGCCGGTTCCCGGTTCGGCCAGTTCTATGCCGCCGGCGTCGCCGCCGATCCGCGCTTCGTCCTGCGCGGGATCCTTGGCCAGGGCAGCCGGCGTTCGCGGGCGTTGGCCGAGCGCCTCGGGGTGGAGACCTGGTGCGAGGTCGAGGCGTTGCCTGACGATGTCCGCCTGGCCTGCGTCGCGGTCGGCGGCGCGGCACGCGGCGAGCAGGGCCCGGCGCTGGCCGAGGCGCTGATGGCGCGTGGCATCGACGTGCTGATCGAGCATCCGTTGCTGCCGCGCGAATGGCAGGACCTGCTGCGCAGCGCCGAGCGCCTGGGCCGGCGCTGCCTGCTCAACACCTTCTATCCGCAGTTGCCGGCGGTGGCGCGTTTCATCGAACTGGGCCGCCAGTTGCACCACCGGCGCGGCATCCGCCACCTGGACGCGGCCTGCGGGGTGCAGGTCGGTTTCGCCACCCTGGACATCCTCGCCGCGTTGCTGGAGGGCGTCGGCCCCTGGTCGCTGGAGTCGCCCTCGAACGACCTGTCGGCGATGCGCGGGCTATCCCTGGTGTTGGCGGAAGTGCCGTTGAGCCTGCACGTGCTCAACGAACTGGCGGCCGCCGACGATGGGCGCATGACCTTGTTGCAGCGCGTCAGCCTGACCACCGATCGCGGCACGCTGAGCCTGCTCAGCCCCCATGGCCCGTTGTTGTGGACGCCTGCGGTGGCGGTACCGGCAGAGGATGACGACGGCCTGTTCGCGTTGTTCGACGAGATAGCCGGCGAACCGCTGCCCAGCGCCCAGCTCTGGTATGCCGAACCGTGCAGCTGGGCCCAGGTGCACCAGCGCCTGTGGCCGGCGGCGGCGGCCGAGGCGCTGGCGCTGCTCGCCGACGGCGACGAGGTGCGCCGGCGCAACCAGCGCAGCCTGGAGGTCGCCGCCCTGTGGCAGCGGATCGGCGAGCGCCTTGGCTTCCCCGAGGCGCCGCCGGCGTCGCTGGCGCCGGCGAGCCTGGAACAGGTGCTGGAGCAAGCCTCGTGACCCCGGTGCTGTGGCGCCTGCTGCGCACCTATCGCTGGCGGCTGGCGGCGGCCATGGGGTTGCAGGCCCTGGCCGGGCTCTGCTCGCTGTTGCCCTGGATGCTTCTCGCCTGGCTCGCCGAGCCGCTGGCGCGCGGCCAGGCGCAGCCGGCCCTGCTGGCCCTGGTGCTGCTGGCGGTGCTGGCCTGGCTGGGCTGCCAGGCGCTGGCCGCGCACCTGGCCCACCGGGTCGACGCGGACCTCTGCAACGACCTGCGCCTGCGCCTGCTGGCGCACCTGCAACGGCTGCCGCTGGACTGGTTCGGTCGCCAGGGCCCGGACGGCGTGGCGCGCCTCGTGGAGCAGGACGTGCGGGCCCTGCACCAACTGATCGCGCACGCTCCCAACGATCTCAGCAACCTGTTGGTGGTGCCGCTCGTCGCGTTGCTCTGGCTGGCCTGGCTGCACCCCTGGCTGCTGCTGTTCTGCCTGCTGCCGCTGGTGCTGGCCGCCGCCGGCTTCCTGCTGCTGCGCTCGGTGCGCTACCGCGACCAGGTGCTGCGGCGCAACGCTGCGCTGGAAAGGCTCTCGGCGGACTATGGCGAATTCGCCCACAACCTGCTGCTGGCCCGACAGTACCCCGGCGCCGGCATACAACAGGGCGCCGAGGCGTCGGCGGCGGCCTTCGGCGAAGCGTTCGGCGCCTGGGTGAAGCGGGTCGGCCACCTCGCCGCGCTGGTCTACGTGCAGTTGTCGACGCCCTGGCTGCTGGCCTGGGTCCTGCTCGGCGCGCTGGTCCTGGATGCCCTCGGCGTGCCGCTGGCGCTCGGCCAGGCCTGTGCCTTCCTGCTCCTGCTGCGGGCCCTGGCCGCCCCGGTGCAGGCGCTCGGCCACGGCGGCGACGCGCTGCTGGGCGCGCGCGCCGCCGCCGAGCGCCTGCAGCAGGCATTCGACCAGGCGCCGTTGGCCGAGGGCCGCTCGACCCGCGAGCCGGTCGATGGCGCGGTGGCGCTGCACGGCCTGGGCCATGCCTACGAGGGCGTGGAGGTCCTGGCCGATATCGATCTGGAGCTGAAGGATGGCAGCCTGGTGGCCCTGGTCGGCCCCTCGGGCTCCGGCAAGAGCACCCTGCTGCACCTGCTGGCGCGCTACATGGACGCGCAGCGCGGCGAACTGGAGGTTGGCGGCCTGGCACTGAAGGACATGCCCGATGCCGTGCGCCACCGGCATATCGCGCTGGTCGGCCAGCAGGCGGCGGCGCTGGAGATATCCCTGGCCGACAACATCGCCCTGTTCCGCCCCGATGCCGATCTCCAGGAGATTCGCCAGGCGGCCCGTGACGCCTGCCTCGACGAGCGCATCATGGCCCTGCCGCGTGGCTACGACAGCGTGCCGGGACGCGACCTGCAACTGTCCGGCGGCGAACTGCAACGACTGGCCCTGGCCCGTGCGCTGTTATCGCCGGCGCGCCTGTTGCTGCTCGACGAGCCGACCTCGGCGCTGGATCCGCAGACCGCCCGGCAGGTCCTGCGCAACCTGCGCGAGCGTGGCGGCGGCCGGACCCGGGTGATCGTCGCCCATCGTCTGGCCGAAGTCAGCGATGCCGACCTGATCCTGGTGCTGGTCGCTGGCCGTCTGGTCGAACGCGGCGAGCACGCGGCGCTGTTGGCGGCGGACGGCGCCTATGCGCGCTTGTGGCGTGAACAGAACGGCGCGGAGGTGGCGGCATGACCCTGTTCGAACGAATGCGTGGGCTGCCCGAAGACTGCCGTGCCGCGTTGCGCCGGGCGAGCGCCTGGGCGGTCCTGGCGGCGCTGCTGGACGCCGCTTGCGGCGTATTGCTGGTGCCGCTGGTCGAGGCCTGGTTCGCCGAAGGCGCGTTGCCCTGGCGCTGGGTCGCCGCGTTGCTCGGCTTGAGCCTGGCGCAGGCGCTGTTGCAGTACCTGGCCCTGCGTCGCGGTTTCGCCGCCGGCGGCTCGCTGGCGGCTGGACTGGTGCGCAGCCTGGTGGCGCGCTTGCCGCGCCTGGCGCCGCCGGCGCTGCGCCGGGTCGCGCCGGCCGAAGGCCTGCTGCGCGGCCCGGTGATGCAGGCGATGGGCATTCCGGCGCACCTGCTGGGGCCGCTGATCGCCGCGATGGTGACGCCGCTCGGGGTGATCCTCGGGCTGTTCCTGATCGACCCGTCCATCGCCCTCGGCCTGCTCCTTGCCGGTGCCGTCCTCGCCGCGCTGTTGCGCTGGAGCGGGCGGCGCAATCTGGCGGCGGAGGATGCCCGGCTGGCCGCCGAGCGCGACGCCGCACGGCAGTTGCAGGCGTTCGCCGAACGCCAGCCGCTGCTGCGCGCGGCGCAGCGCGAAAGCGTCGCCCGCCAGGGGCTGGAAGAGGCCTTGCGCAGTCTCCACCGCAGCACCCTGGATCTGTTGCGGCGCAGCCTGCCCAGCGGCCTCGGCTTCGCCCTGGCGGTGCAGGCGGCGTTCGCCTTCGCCCTGCTCGGCGGCGCCTGGGCGGTGGAGCGGCAATGGCTGGACGGCGCTCGGCTGGTGGCCGTGCTGGTGCTGCTGGTGCGCTTCATCGAGCCGCTGGCCCAGCTCACCCATCTCGACCAGGCGTTGCGCGGCGCCTGGCAGGCGCTGGATACCCTGCTGCGGGTTTTCGCCCTGGCTCCGCTGCGCAGTCCCGAGCCGGGCGAGCGGCCGCACGACGCCAGCCTGGCGGCCGAGGCCGTGGAATTGCGTCTGGAAGATGGCCGCGCCTTGCTCGAGGACATTTCCCTGAGGCTGGAGCCGGGTTCGCTGAACGTCCTCGTCGGACCCTCCGGGGCCGGCAAGAGCAGCCTGCTGGCGCTGCTCGGGCGGCTCTACGACGTCGATGCCGGGCGTGTCCTGCTGGGTGGCGTGGATATCCGCCGGTTGAGCGAAACGACCCTCGCCGCCAGTCGCAACCTGGTGTTCCAGGACAACGGCCTGTTCCGCGGCAGCGTTGCCTGGAACCTGCGCATGGCGCGAGCGGACGCCGATCTCGAAGCGCTGCGCGAGGCGGCGCGGGCGGTTGGCCTGCTGGAAGAGATCGAGGCCTGGCCGCAGGGCTGGGACAGCGATGTCGGCCCCGGCGGCGCGCTGCTGTCCGGCGGCCAGCGGCAACGCCTGTGCCTGGCTCGCGGGCTGCTCTCGGCAGCGCCGTTGCTGCTGCTCGACGAGCCCACCGCCAGCCTCGATGCCGCCAGCGAGGCGCAGGTGCTGCGCAGCCTGCTCGGGTTGCGCGGCCGGCGCACCCTGCTGGTAGTGACCCACCGCCCGGCGCTGGCGCGTCAGGCCGACCAGGTACTGCTGCTGGAGAAGGGGCGGCTGCGCCTGAGTGGACGTCACGCCGATCTGCTCGTCCGGGACGACTGGTATGCCGGTTTCGTCGGGCTG
This sequence comes from Pseudomonas sp. CP-1, assembly GCF_021213715.1. Taxonomy (NCBI): domain Bacteria; kingdom Pseudomonadati; phylum Pseudomonadota; class Gammaproteobacteria; order Pseudomonadales; family Pseudomonadaceae; genus Pseudomonas; species Pseudomonas sp. CP-1. The sequence goes on along the minus strand of NZ_JAJQKY010000030.1, from coordinate 6,975 downwards.
GCGGGCGAGGAAAGTTCCGCGACGGTCGTGGATCGATAGAGAAAGACCGGCAATCGAAAAAGCCCCGGAGACGATTTCTTCATAATGATAAGCATTATCAAATCGTATATCCCCCGAGGCTGTTCGAACGATGAAAACGGAGACGAAGGTGATCAAGGGACGCCAGGGCATCGCCCGCAATCGGCACACCCCGTTGTGCCTGGGGCTGCTGCTGGCGCTGAGTCCGCTGGCGGCGGCCGTGGCCGACGCGCGCAAGAACGGCGAGACGGAACTGCCGGACATGGTGATCAGCGGAGAAAGCACGTCTGCCACCCAGCCGCCGGGGGTGACTACCCTGGGCAAGGTGCCGCTCAAGCCGCGCGAGCTGCCGCAGTCCGCCAGCGTCATCGACCATGAGCGCCTCGAACAGCAGAATCTGTTCAGCCTCGACGAAGCCATGCAGCAGGCCACCGGGGTCACCGTGCAGCCGTTCCAGCTGCTGACCACCGCCTACTACGTGCGCGGCTTCAAGGTCGACTCCTTCGAGCTGGACGGGGTGCCGGCGCTGCTTGGCAATACTGCCAGTTCGCCGCAGGACATGGCGATCTACGAGCGGGTCGAGATCCTTCGCGGCTCCAACGGACTGCTGCATGGCACCGGCAACCCGGCGGCCACCGTCAACCTGGTGCGCAAGCGGCCGCAGCGCGAATTCGCCGCCAGCACTACCCTCAGCGCCGGGCGCTGGGACCGCTACCGCGCCGAGGTCGACGTCGGCGGCCCGCTGAGCGCCAGCGGCAACGTGCGCGGCCGAGCGGTGGCCGCCTACGAGGACCGCGACTACTTCTACGACGTGGCCGACCAGGGCACCCGCCTGCTCTACGGGGTGACCGAGTTCGACCTGAGCCCCGACACCCTGCTCACGGTCGGTGCGCAATACCAGCACATCGACTCGATCACCAACATGGCCGGGGTACCGATGGCCAAGGATGGGTCCAATCTCGGGCTGTCCCGCGACACCTACCTCGATGTCGACTGGGACCGCTTCAAGTGGGACACCTACCGCGCCTTCGGCTCCCTCGAACAGCAACTGGGCGGCGGCTGGAAAGGCAAGGTCAGCGCCGAATACCAGGAAGCCGATTCGCGCCTGCGTTACGCCGGCTCCTTCGGCGCCATCGACCCGCAGACCGGCGACGGCGGCCAACTGATGGGCGCCGCTTACAAGTTCAAGAGCATCCAGCGCAGCCTCGACGCCAACCTCAACGGGCCGGTGCGACTGTTCGGCCTGACCCACGAACTGCTCGGCGGGGTCACCTACGCCCAGGGCGAGACCCGCCAGGACACCGCACGCTTCCTCAACCTGCCGAACACCCCGGTCAATGTCTACCGCTGGGACCCGCACGGCGTGCCGCGCCCGCAGATCGGCCAGTACACTTCGCCGGGCACCACCACCACCACCCAGAAAGGCCTCTATGCCCTGGGTCGGATCAAGCTCGCCGAGCCGCTGACCCTGGTGGTCGGCGGCCGCGAAAGCTGGTGGGACCAGGACACCCCGGCCACTCGCTTCAAGCTCGGTCGCCAGTTCACGCCCTACGGCGGGCTGATCTGGGACTTCGCCAGGGACTGGTCGTGGTATGTCAGCTACGCCGAGGTCTACCAGCCGCAGGCGGATCGCCAGACCTGGAACAGCGAGCCGTTGAGCCCGGTGGAAGGCAAGACCTACGAAACCGGGATCAAGGGCGAACTGGCCGACGGCCGCCTGAACCTGTCGCTGGCGGCGTTCCGCATCGACCTGGAGAACAATCCGCAGGAAGACCCGGACCATCCGGGGCCGCCCAACAATCCGTTCTACATCAGCGGCGGCAAGGTGCGCAGCCAGGGCTTCGAGCTGGAAGGCACCGGCTACCTGACGCCCTACTGGAGTCTCTCGGCCGGCTACACCTACACCAGCACCGAGTACCTCAAGGACAGCCAGAACGACTCGGGGACGCGCTACTCCACCTTCACCCCGAGGCACCTGCTGCGCCTGTGGAGCAACTACGACCTGCCCTGGCAGGATCGGCGCTGGAGCGTCGGCGGCGGACTCCAGGCGCAGAGCGACTACAGCGTCGACTACCGTGGCGTGAGCATGCGCCAGGGCGGCTACGCACTGGTCAACATGCGCCTGGGCTACAAGATCGACGAGCACTGGACGGCGGCGGTCAACGTCAACAACCTGTTCGACCGGACCTACTACCAGAGCCTGTCCAACCCCAACTGGAACAACCGCTACGGCGAACCGCGCAGCTTCAACGTCAGCCTGCGGGGCGCGTTCTGATGCCGCGCCGGTCGGGCTTCGGCTGGGCCTGGCGGGTTCCGCTGGCGCTCGCCGGCAGCCTGGCGGCGGCGACCGCCAGCGGCTATCTGTTGACTCGCGGGCTGCCCCTGGACGACCCGCTCGAGCGTCTCTACGCCGGGCTCTTCGGCGCGCTCGGGGTGGGCTTGTTGCTGCTTGTCGGCGGGTTGCTGGCGCGTGATCCGGGCAACTTCGCCTGGCGCCTGGGCGGTAGCCTGCTGGCACTGGGCCTGGCGTTGTGGCTGTTGGCGGGGCGCGGTTGAAGTGGCGGCGCGTCCTCTCCTGCTCTCGCTGCACGGTGGCGCCGGCGCGCTGTTCGGCGTGCTGCTGTTCGTGGTGCTGTTCAGTGGCGCCTGGAGCCTTGGCCACGACGACCTGCGCGAGTGGCTGCGGGCCCCGGCGCAGGCGGGAGGAGAGGCCCTTGCGCTGGAGCGCCTGCTCGAGCGGGCGGGCGAGGAAGGCGTCGACATCGGCGATGCGACCCTGCTGCTGCCCGCTCCCGGCCATGCCGCCTTCAGCGTCTGCGATGCGCGCCTGGACTGCCGGCTGGACCTCGACCCGGCCAGCGGCCGGGTGCTGCCACCGACGCCGGCGCTGGACCTCCTGCTGAACCTGCACAAGAGCCTGTTCGTCGGCTTCCCCGGGCGGGTGCTGGTCAGCCTGTTCGGCGTATCGCTGTTGCTGCTGTGCCTGGCCGGCGTGCTGCTGCACAGCCGCCGCTGGCGCGACCTGCGGCGTTGGCGGCGGGATCGCGGGCTGCGCCTGGCGCTGTTCGACCTGCATGGCCTGATCGGCATCTGGGGACTGCCCTGGCTGCTGTTGTTCGGTTTCACCGGCGCGCTCAGCGGGCTGGGCGCTCTCGGGACCCTGCTGCTGGCGCCGGTGGCCTACCCGCAGGAACCGAACCGGGTGTTTGTCGAGTTGATGGGACCGCCGCCGCCCGCCGCCGAGGGGCGGCCGTTGGCGACCCGCATCGATCTCGACCGCCTGCTTGCCGGCGATGCCGTGCGGGCGCCCGGCTTCGTCGCCCAGCGTTTGAGCCTCAGTCATGCCGGGGATGTCGCCGGCAGCGTGGAGATCGCCGGTATCCGGCGTGGCCTGCCGAGCACCGCGAACTTCGAGCGGCACCGCTATCGGCTGGCCGACGGCACCCTACTCGGCGAGCGCAGCTCGGCGCAGCGCGGTTTCTGGCTGCGCGCCTTCATCGCCGTGCAGCCGTTGCATTTCGCCCAGTACCAGTGGCTCGGGCCGGGCTGGTCCGCCGCGTTGCGCGGCCTGCACCTGGCGATGGGCCTCGGCGCCTGCCTGCTCTGCGTCAGCGGCCTGTACCTGTGGCTGCAACGACGCGCCTCGGCGCCGGACGCCCGCGTACGGCTCTTGCAGCGCCTGAGCCAGGGTTTCTGCGCCGGCCTGGTGGCGGCGGCCGCGTTGCTCCTGCTGGGGCTGCAACTTGCGCCCTTGGAGTTGCTCGCCGGACCCTGGCCGGGGCGGCTGTTCCTTGTCCTGTGGGGCGTCGCTGGTCTGGCGGCGTTGCTGCTGCCGGGCGACTGGCCGCTGGCGCGCGGATTGCTCGGCGTCGCCGGGCTGGCCTGCCTGGCGGCCGCCGTCGCGCACCTGGCGCCCTGGCTCATGCGCGGCCGGCTGCCGGCCCTGGGCCCCGACCTCACCCTGATCCTCTGCGGCGCGCTGCTCATCCGGTACGCCTGGATGCAGGCGCGCGCCGCCGCGCCACCCGCCCACCCCCGTGTCACCGGAGACCACCATGCTTGAGCTGTATCGCCACCGCCGCCTGGTCATCACCCTGGCGTTGCTCTACCTGTCCCAGGGCATTCCCATCGGCCTGGCCATGGACGCCCTGCCCACCCTCCTGCGCCAGGATGGCGCGCCATTGCAGGCGCTGGCCTTCCTGCCCCTGGTGGGGCTGCCCTGGGTGGTCAAGTTCCTCTGGGCGCCCTGGGTCGACAACCATTGGTCGCGCCGTCTCGGCCGGCGGCGTAGCTGGATCCTGCCGATGCAATGCATCGTCCTCGCCTGCCTGCTCGGCCTGGCGACGCTCGGCCTCGGCGTGGCCAGTGCCGGTTGGGCGGTCGGCCTGCTGGCGCTGGCTTCGCTGGCCAGCGCGACCCAGGACATCGCCACCGACGGCATGGCGGCGGAGCACTTCAGCGGCGAGCTGCTGGCCAAGGTCAACGCGGTACAGATCGCCGGGGTGATGATCGGCTTCTTCGGCGGCGGCGCCGGCAGCCTGATCCTCGCCGGGCATTTCGGCCAGCGCACGGCGTTCCTGGTCATGGCCTGCGTGCCGCTGGCAAGCCTGTGCTGCGTGCTCGCCCTGGGGCGCGGCGACCCCCACGAACTCCCCCCGGCACCGGCCGCCAAGGCCAGCCTGCTGCGCTTCCTGCGTCGGCCGCTGGCGCCTTCGCTGCTGGCGCTGGCGCTGCTGTCGGCGATGACCGCGGTGTCCGGCTTCGGCCTGTCCAAGCTGTACCTCAGCGATGCCGGCTGGGCCTTGCAGGACATCGGCCGGCTGGGCATGAGCGGTGGCCTGGTCACGGTATTCCTCGGCTGCGGCGGCGGCGCCTGGCTGGTCAGGCGGATCGGCCTGTGGCGCGGTTTCGCCCTTGGCGTGGTGCTCGCCGGCTGTTCGGCGCTGCTCTGGTATCTGCAGGCCGGTCGCTGGTTGGCACTGAGCGAAGGGTTGGCGTGGACCTGCGTGCTGATCGGCTCGCTGGCTACCGGCATCACCTCGGTGGCGATCCTCACCGCGGCGATGCGCTTCGCCGGCCAGGGCGGCCAGGCCGGCACCGATGTCACCGCGGTGCAGAGCACCCGAGACCTCGGCGAGATGCTGGCGTCTTCGTTCCTGGTCAGCCTCACCGCGCAGATCGGCTATGCCGGCGGTTTCCTCACCGGCAGCGCCCTGGCGGTGCTGGCCCTGCTGCTCGCCCTGCGCCTGCAGGCCGGCGAGGGGCGCGGGGAGTGGAAGGGGCGGGCGGAAGAGGCCTGAGGCGCTGCCGATAGGCGCGCAGCGCCCGGCACCCGCACGGATGCCGCCTCTCCCGCGGACGGGAGAGGCGGGAGAGGGCAGGCGCGGTGGCCTGCCCGGTGTTGCTAGCGTGGCCGTTCCACCTGGTTGCGGTAGCTGCCGGTGATCGCTTCCAGCGCCGCGCTCTTCTCGGTCTTCGGTCGCGAAGCCGCGGCCCATTCCTCTTTTTCCCGTTCGCGGTTGGCCAGGATGATCTTGTTGGCGGTCGGCCGCCGCGCTTCTTCGTATTCGCGCAGGGCTGCGGCCACGTCGGCGTTGCGCGCCAGCGCGGCGGCCAGCTCGATGCCGTCGAGGATCGCCTGCGAAGCGCCGTTGGCGCCCATCGGATACATCAGGTGGGCGGCGTCGCCGAGCAGCGTGATGCGTCCCCGGCCCCAGTGCGGCAGCGGATCGCGGTCGACCATCGGGTACTGCAGGATCAACTGGTTGCGGGTCAGCAGGTCGCGGATGTCGAACCAGCCCAGGTCCCAGTCGGCGAAGAACGGCAACACGTCTTCCAGGCGTCCGTTGCGGTTCCAGTCGGCCTCGTTGTCGAGCTGGCCGACGGCGGCGCTCGGCACCATGCACACCCAGTTCACCAGCGACTTGCCTTCGGCCGCGTGGCGCGCCGAGATCGGATAGGCGACCAGGCGCGACCAGTGCTCGTCGTTGGCGACGATCATGGTCTTGCCGTCGAGGAAGCGGTCGAACTCGGTGACGCCGCGCCACATGGTGATCCCACCGTGGGACAGCGGCCCCTGGTCGGGATGCAGGTGCGCGCGGACCGCCGAATGGATGCCGTCGGCGCCGACCAGCACATCGGCACCGAGCGCCAGGGGCTTGCCGTGTCCGTCGCGGGCGCCGATCAGTACGCGGCCGTCGCGCTCTTCGATGCGCTCCACGCCGAGACCGGTGCGTACCGCCTGTTGGCCGAGACGCTCGCGCACCGCGGCGAGCAGGATCATCTGCAGTTCGCCGCGATGGATCGAGTACTGCGGATAGGCGTTGCCGGCTTCCACCCCGCGCGGCTCGGACCATACCGTGGCGCCGCTCTGGTCGATGTAGCGCAGCTCATGGGTGGGGATGGCGGTGGCCGCCAGCGCCGGGCCGAGGCCCAGTTCGGCGAGGGCCTCGACCGCCGCCGGCTGGATATTGATGCCGACGCCAAGGGGGCGTATCTCGCTGCTGCTTTCCAGCAGCGTGACCTTGCCGATGCCGGCCTGGTGCAGGGCCAGGGCGCAACTGAGGCCGCCGATGCCGGCGCCGGCAATGAGGATATCGATGGGTTCGCTCATGGGTGCTTCCTTTTCTCGAGTGTTCGAATCGATGGGGGTTCGGCTGGGACGGATGACCGTTTACCGCGNAGGCCGCCGATGCCGGCGCCGGCAATGAGGATATCGATGGGTTCGCTCATGGGTGCTTCCTTTTCTCGAGTGTTCGAATCGATGGGGGTTCGGCTGGGACGGATGACCGTTTACCGCGATGAAACGTCGGCGCAGCGGCGGATAACGCCGGTGGCGTTATTCGCCCTACGGCCCGGCTCCGGGGCCGTGTGGGATGAATAACCGCGTGCGGTTACCCACCGTGAAACGGGTGGGCTCCAAGGCCGCGTAGGGCGAATAACCGCTTGCGGTTATCC